>NZ_JAKWFH010000040.1:0-75746 GCF_029522185.1 Burkholderia sp. IO2
GAAGGTCGCCCTCGTCGCATGCATGCGCAAGCTGCTCATCACGCTCAACGCCATCGCTCGCACTGGCGAGCGTTGGCAGCCGGATTTCAATTGCGCATGACATGGGCTGTCTCAAGATGGTTGCTGTTTGGGGCGCCGGCATGCGTGACTGCCGGTCGAATTCGTCGATCGGGCCGTTCGCTCGCGCCATGCGTTCGCACGCCGCGAATCGACGGGAACGGCGAGCGTCAAACCATCTGCATCACGTCCTCGGTGGCGGCGCGCGTCGAGCGGAACGCGTTGGCCGGATGCGTCATGTCCGCATAACCGAACGCGATGCCGCAGACGAACCGGCGCTCGTCGCCGATGCCGAAATAGCGGCGAATGAACCGCGCATGATGGGCGAGCGCCGCCTGTGCGGTGGTTGCGACGCCGTGTGCGCGCGCCGCCAGCAGAAACGACGCGACGAACGCGCCGCAATCGAGCGCCGCGTACGGCCCCAGCTCGGCCGGGATCGTCAGCAGCGCGACATGCGGCGCGCCGAACAGCCGGAAGTTCTCGGCAACCTGTCGCTCGCGCGCCGGGCGGTCGTCGCGCGCGATGCCGAGCGCCGCATAGAGCGCATAGCCGACTTCCCGCCGACGCTCGCCGTACACGCCGCGATATTCGTCCGGAAACGGCATGTCGGCGTCGATGCCGGGATGCTGCGCCGCATGCGCAACGAGCGCCGCGCGGAAACGCTCGGTCGTGTCGCGCGACGTGACGATCGCATGCCACGGCTGCACGTTGCACCACGACGCCGCACGTTTCGCGATCTCGACGATGCGCTCGATCACGTCGGTCGGCACCGCGTCCGGCAAATAGGCACGGCACGTGAAGCGCTCGGCGGCCATGCGTTCGAGCGTTTCCACATCGGCTGCCGAGCGGTCGCCTGCATTTCTCCCGTCGCGTTGCGCCTGCATCCCACGTCTCCGGTTAGCGGTACCATGCATTTCGATTGGAACTACCATTAGTTAGTCATAACGACGACATGGGCACACTGAATCCGATCGTCATCAAGGCTCGCAGTCGACGTCGCTCAGGATGAACGACAGCGTCCTGGCGGCCGCCTTCAGCTCGGGCGTCACGCGCTCGCGGATCGCCGCCATGTCCGGCTCCAGTTCCACTGCGCCGCAATTCAGCGCCATCAGCGTCTGCGTGCGGCCGACCACGATCGGCAGCGCAATGCCGTATGCGTTGCGCTGATACTCGCCGACCGACATGCACACGCCCGACTGCCGCAGATCCTCGAACGCCGCATCGAGGTTCTCGCGTACGGTAGGCGCATCGTCGCCCGCCGCATCGAGCAATTCGGCCATCAACGGCGCGCGCGTCGCTTCCGGCAGCCCGTACAGATAGGCGCGCCCGACCGCGGTCGTCGCCATCGGCAGCAGCGAACCGACGCCGAGCCGCAGCGTCGCGATTCGCGCGCTTGCGCGCCACGCGATATAGACCATGTCGAGCCGATACGGGACTGCGAGCGCAACCGACAGGTTCAGGTTGTCGGCGAGCTTCTGCATTACCGGGGCGACGAGGCGCGTGACCGCATTGGCTTCCAGATAGGCGTGGCCGATGCTCAACGCGCCGGCACTGAGTTCGAACTGCCGCCCGCCGCCGACCCGGCGCAGGTAGCCGATCGAGATCAGCGTCGTGGTCAGCCGCGATACCGTGGCCTTCGGCAGCCCGGTGCGCCGCACCAGTTCCGCGTTGGACAGCGGCGCTCGCGCCGCGCGAAACGCATGCAGCACCTCGAGCCCGCGCTCGACGGTCAGCGTGACGCCATGTTGCTTGTCGGTTCGGTTCATGGGCGTGTCAGTCGGTCACGACCGCCTGCTCCTGCAGATGCTGGGCCGCGGCCACCAGCCTCGGCCCGAGTTCGCGTTCGACGCGCGCGCGCCCGAGCCGGGCGCTGCGCCCGACACAGGCCAGCACGAGCGGCGTGTGATCCTGCACCACCAGCGGCACCGCGAGGATCGTCAGGTCCGGCTCCCATTCGCCGAGCGACATGCAGTAGCCGACGTTGTGCACCTGGGAAATGCCTTCGCTGATGCGGCGGCGCAGGGTCGGCCAGTCGCGGCCGGTCTTGCGCTCGATATTGCCGAGCAGGTAGAAGCGCTCGAGTTCCGGCAGCGCGGCCAGCAAGGCCCAGCCCATCGGCGACGACGCGATGCGCAGCCGCGTGCCCGCATACAGCTTGAGATCGACCGAGGCCGGCTTGCCCGCACACGTCTCCAGCACGATCACGTCGAGGCGGTCGCGCGTGCCGAGCATCACGTAGGTTTCGTTCGCGTTTGCGAACGCCTGCATCTCGAGCCGCGCCAGCAATTGCACGTTCGAATGCGCGATCGCCGCATAGCCGAGCGACAGCACGGGCGCGGCCAGCCGATACTTGCGACGCTGCGGTGAATAGTGGAGATAGCCGAGCGCGACGAGCGAGCGCGCCATCCGCGACACCGTCGGTGCGGGGATGCCCGTCTCGATCACGAGTTCCTGATTGCCGAGCCACGGCTCGTGCGGCGAAAACGCGGCGAGGATCGCGAGGCTGCGCGCGAGCGGAACGACCATCGCGCCGGATGCGGGGCCGCCTTCCGGACGCTCGCTGTTTCCGGCGGGCCCCTCGTGCCAACCCGCGTTTTCCTGTCCTGACAGGGGCAGCGCTGCCCGGTTCGACTGCGGCGACATCGATGGCTCCGTTTGTCTCGATCCGGCTCTGGAAGCGGCCGTGAACTTGCGTGTACCGGTCGGTCGGCGCGGCCCGCCACGCCGGGTGGCGGCGCGCGCGGCATGCGACCGTCCGATGGCTTCATTAGAGAAGCCAACCGGGAAACCCGTCAATTGTAGTGCCGATATGTTCCGTACTTTGAAACAGCCTGCAGCGTGAGAACCCGCCGCCCGCAGTCCGGAGCGGTGCTTTTCCTCCGAATTCGAGACGGAACATGCGCGGCGCGACGAATCAAAGTACGGAACGTCAGACGAATGCCGAAAAGGCCCGACAGCGCGGCGCGACAGCGATCCGCCGCGCCGCCACCGCCCGCGTTACGCCCCGCCCTTCAGCTCGATCAGCAGATCCTTCGCCGCGACGCGCTCGCCGGGCTTCACATGCACGGCCGCGATTTCGCAGTCGCGCTCGGCCGCGATATGGGTTTCCATCTTCATCGCCTCGAGCGCGATCAGCGTCGTGCCGGCCGTCACGCGCTGGCCCGGCTGCACGGCCACCGTCACCACCGAACCGGGCATCGGCGCGGCCACGTGCAGCGGGTTGCCCGGATCGGCGCGCTGCAGCCCGTGCCGTTCCTTGCCGGCCTGCACGACCGTCTTCTGCTCGACGAGCGCCGAGCGCGGCTGGCCGTTCAGCTCGAACTGCACCTTCACGATGCCGTCCTGCGCATCGGCGTGCTGCCCTTGCAGCGACACGAGCAGCGTCTTGCCCGGCGAGATCTCGATCGCCGCCTCCTCCTGCGGCTGCAGGCCGTACAGGAACGCCGGCGTCGGCACCACCGACGTGTCGCTGTACGCACGCACGTGCGCGTAGTAGTCGACCGTCTGCTTCGGATACATCAGGTACGACGCCAGTTGCCGGTCGTCGAGCGGCTGCTCGCACGCGGCCTCGGCCTGCACGCGCACCGCGTCGAGATCGACGGGCGGCATTTGATCGCCGGGGCGGTACGGCGCCGGCGGTTCGCTCTTCAGCACCTTGCGCGACAGCTCCGCCGGGAAACCGTCCGGCGGGAAACCGAGCTCGCCCTTGAACAGCGACACGACCGACTCGGGGAACGCGATGTCCTTGTCCGGGTTGCGCACGTCGTCGACGCTCAGGTCGTTCGCGACCATCATCAGCGCCATGTCGCCGACCACCTTCGAGGTCGGCGTGACCTTCACGATGTCGCCGAACAGCCGGTTCACGTCCGCGTATGCGCGCGACACTTCGGTCCAGCGATGGTCGATGCCGAGCGAGCGCGCCTGCTCGCGCAGGTTCGTGTACTGGCCGCCCGGCATCTCGTGACGATAGACGTCGGCGGTGCCCGCGCGAATCTCCGATTCGAACGGCGCGTAATAGCGACGCACGCCTTCCCAGTACATCGACGCTTCGTGCAGGCGATCGGGATCGAGCCCCGAGTCGCGCTCGCTGCCGGCGAGCGCCGCCGCGATGCTCGACAGGTTCGGCTGCGACGTGAGGCCGCTCATCGCATCGAGTGCGCCGTCCACCGCGTCGCAGCCCGCGCCGATCGCTGCCAGCACCGACGCGGCGGCAATGCCGCTCGTGTCGTGCGTATGGAAGTGCACGGGCAGCCCGGTTTCCTCCTTGAGCGCCTTCACGAGCGTGGCGGCCGCCTGCGGGCGGCAGATGCCGGCCATGTCCTTGATGCCGAGCACGTGCACGCCGGCCTGTTGCAGTTCGCGCGCGATGCCGACGTAGTACTTGAGGTCGTATTTGGAGCGCGACGCGTCGAACAGGTCGCCGGTGTAGCAGATCGCGCCTTCGCAGAGCATGCCGCTCTCGCCGACCGCATCAATTGCCACGCGCATGTTGCGCACCCAGTTCAGCGAATCGAACACGCGGAACACGTCGACGCCCGCGCTCGCGGCCTGCTGCACGAAAAAGCGCACGACGTTGTCCGCATAGTTCGTATAGCCGACCGCGTTCGAGCCGCGCAGCAGCATCTGGAACAGGATGTTCGGCACGCGCTCGCGCAGCTGCGCAAGGCGCTCCCACGGGTCTTCCTTCAGGAAGCGCAGCGCGACGTCGAAGGTCGCGCCGCCCCAGCATTCGAGCGAGAACAGCCGCGACAGTTCGCGCGCGTAGAACGGCGCGATCGGCAGCATGTCGGCCGTGCGCATGCGCGTCGCGAACAGCGACTGGTGCGCGTCGCGCATCGTCGTGTCGGTCAGCAGCACCTGCTTGCGCTCGAGCATCCACTGCGCGAATTTTTCCGGGCCGAGCTCGCGCAGGCGATCGCGCGTGCCGGCGGGAATCGCCCGCGCCGTATCGACCTTCGGCAGCACCGGCTTCGGCAACGGCAGCGCCGGCAGTGTGCGGCCGTTCATCTCCGCGTTGCCGTTCACGTTGAGTTCGCCGAGATAGCGCAGCAGCTTCGTCGCGCGGTCGCCGCGCTTCGCGAACGCGAGCAGTTCCGGCGTCCTGTCGATGAAGCGCGTCGTCACGTCACCGGCGACGAACGCCGGATGATTGATCACGTTCTCGAGAAACTGCAGGTTCGACGTGACGCCGCGAATGCGGAATTCGCGCAGCGCGCGATCCATCCGATGAATCGATTCGGCCGCGGTCGGCGCCCACGTGGTGACCTTGACGAGCAGCGAATCGTAGTACGGCGTGATCACCGCGCCGCCGTACGCGGTGCCCGCGTCGAGCCGCACGCCGAAGCCCGCCGCGCTGCGGTAGGCGGTGAGCCGGCCGTAGTCGGGCAGGAAGTCGTTCTCCGGATCCTCGGTCGTGATCCGGCATTGCAGCGCATGGCCGTTCAGCGGGATGTCCTGCTGCGCCGGCACGCCGGCCGCGCGCTCGACGAGCGCGCCGGCGCTGTCCGCAACGTCTTCCGCCAGCCCGATCCGGCCACCCTCCGTGATGCGGATCTGCGCCTTCACGATGTCGATCCCGGTGATCATTTCGGTTACCGTATGTTCGACCTGGATGCGCGGATTCACTTCGATGAAGTAGAACTGGTTCGTGTCGGCATCCATCAGGAATTCGACGGTGCCCGCATGCGTATAGCCGACCGCGCGCATCAGCCGCAGCGCCGCTTCGCACAGCGCGTGCCGGCCTTCGCGATCGAGATACGGCGCCGGCGCGCGTTCGACGACCTTCTGGTTGCGGCGCTGCACCGTGCAATCGCGCTCGTGCAGATGCACGACCGTGCCGTGCATGTCGCCGAGCACCTGCACTTCGACGTGCCGCGCGTTGCGCACGAGCTTCTCGACATACACCTCGTCGTTGCCGAACGCGGCCAGCGCTTCGCGCCGTGCGACCGGCAGCAGCGTCTCGAGGTCCTGCGCGTTTTCCAGCACGCGCATGCCGCGCCCGCCGCCGCCCCAGCTCGCCTTCAGCATCAGCGGATAGCCGACCTCGGCAGCCAGCGCCTTGCACGCGTCGAGATCGTCCGGCAGCGGCGCAGTGGCCGGCATCACCGGCACGCCGGCCGCGATCGCCTCATTGCGGGCCGCGACCTTGTTGCCAAGCGTACGCATCACGTCGGGCGACGGGCCGATCCAGCGGATGCCCGCGTCGATCACGGCCTGCGCGAAATCGGGGTTCTCCGACAGGAAGCCGTAGCCGGGATGGATCGCGTCGACCCTGGCCTGGCGCGCGACGCGCAGGATGTCGTCGATGTCGAGATAGGCGGCGAGCGGCTTCTTGCCTTCGCCGATCAGGTAGCTCTCGTCGGCCTTGAAGCGATGCAGCGCAAGGCGGTCTTCCTTCGAATACACCGCCACCGTACGCATGTTCAGCTCGGCGGCGGCACGCATCACGCGAATCGAGATTTCCGAGCGGTTCGCGATCAGGATGGACTGGATGGGGGTAGGCGTCACGGCAGCCATGGATGTGAATGGTTGAATGAGGGTTCGCCGACGCGCCTTCCTCCGCCTGTCCGATTCACGGGGCGGCGACGGATCGTCGCGTCGGTCACACGGGGTTGCTTCGTCCCGGCTTTCGCCAGTCGACATCGTCGTCATATCGCCCGATAACCGCTATCGACGGCGCGACGACGAACAGCATCCAGCCGACCAACCGGGCAGACAAAAAGGAGACCGGCCGGCCGGTCGTCTATCGGCACAGGCTGGGCTCGCGCCACGACGCGGCCCGCTACGACTTCAGTCGCGGTACTCGAAAAGCGGCGCGTGATCCATCCAGTCGTAACCTGCCCCGGATCGCGCCCACGCCCAGTTCGCATCGCGCGGGCGGTCGCCGGGCTGCGGCGTCGCCCGGACGCGTGCCGCCCCGCGCTCGTGCTCGAGCCCGTGCGCATCGTCCTGCGGTACGCCATTTCGCTTTGGGTAGCCAGTCATTGCATCACCTTACGTTGATAGAAGCTTTTCGCTCTTCGGTCAGGCCCGTCCGGCTCAGGGAATTCCTGCGCGACCGGCGGGCGCCGAATGCGTCGAGGTTCGATCACGCAAAAAGCAGGCCACATCGGATCTCCAGCGGACAGCCCCGACTCGCGTGGAGAGCGTTCAAAAGCGGTTTCAAAATTCGTTCAATTCTGAAATTGAGGTTTTGATTTTGAAATGGCGAGGCCGCGCACCGCGCCTTATTGCGCGTCGCGCACCATGTTCCGCGCAATCACGATCTGCTGGATCTGCGTCGTGCCCTCGTAGATGCGGAACAGCCGCACGTCGCGATAGAAACGCTCGATCGCATATTCGGCCATGTAGCCGGCGCCGCCGAAAATCTGCACCGCGCGGTCGGCCACGCGGCCGCACATCTCGGACGCGAACAGCTTCGCGCACGACGCCTCGGTGCTGACCGGCAGCTTGTCGTCGCGCCGGCGCGCCGCGTCCAGCACCATGCAGCGCGCCGCGTAGATCTCGGCCTTGCTGTCGGCCAGCATCGCCTGCACGAGCTGGAAATCGGCGATCGGCTTGCCGAACTGCTTGCGCTCCATCGCATAGGCCAGCGCCATCGACAGCATCCGCTCGGCCACGGCCACGCAGACGGCCGCGATGTGGATACGCCCCTTGTCGAGCACCTTCATCGCCGTCTTGAAGCCCTGCCCTTCCTTGCCGCCGATCAGGTTCGCGGCCGGCACGCGCACGTTGTCGAAGATCACGTCGCAGGTATGGGCGCCTTTCTGTCCCATCTTCTTGTCGCGCTTGCCGAAGCTGATGCCGGGCGACTTCGCATCGACGATGAACGCCGAGATGCCGCCCGAGCCCTTGTCGTCGGGGTTGGTGCGCGCCATCAGCGTGAAGATGCCCGCATGCGGCGCGTTCGTAATGAAGCGCTTGGTGCCGTTCACGACGTAGTCGTCGCCGTCGCGGATCGCGGTGGTGCGCAGCGACGCCGCGTCGGAGCCGGCTTCCGGTTCGGTCAGCGCGAAGGACGCGATCAGCTCGCCGGTCGCGAGGCGCGGCAGGTACTTCTCCTGTTGCTCGGGCGTGCCGTCGAACAGGATGCCTTGCGAGCCGATGCCCACGGTCGTGCCGAGCAGCGAGCGAAACACCGGCGAAGCCTGGCACAGCTCGAACACCGCCAGCACCTCCTCCTCCATCGTCAGCTCGAGGCCGCCGAAGCGCTCCGGAATCGTCAGGCCGAACAGGCCCAGCGCCTTCATGTCGGCGACGATGTCGTCGGGAATCTCGTCGGTTTCGGCCACGAGCTCCTCGTTGGGCACGAGCCGCTCGCGCACGAACCGGGCGATGGAGTCGAGCAGGCCGTTGAGCGTTTCTTGATCGCGAATCATGTCGGTGCGCCTGAAAAAGATAAGGAAAACGATGAGATGCTGCGCCGGCGGCCGGCCCGAAACAATTGCGCGGCCAAAAACGTTCCGAAGAATGAAATGGCGCCGGCACGGCCGGCATTGGCCCCGCGAGCACTGCGGCCCGGGCGCCTGCCAAGGTACGGAACAATCTGCGCCGATCCGTTGACCCGGACACCGCACGGTTCCATCGTGTGCACTCGAATCCACTGCCGTCACGTTCGCCATGCCGCTCCAGCCCGATCACCTGCTGTCCCGTCCGTTCCTGCCCATCGAGCATGCGTACTCGCTGCGCGATACGCAGCTCTACGCGCTCGGCGTGGGCCTCGGCGCCGATCCGCTCGACGCGGGACAACTGCGTTACGTCTACGAAGGCCGCGACGGCACGGCGCTGCGTGCGCTGCCGACCATGGCGAACGTGCTCGCGTATCCCGGTTTCTGGGCACGCGAGCCGGACACCGGCATCACCTGGCAAAAGATCCTGCATGCGGAACAGGAGATCCGGATTCACGCGCCGTTGCCGGCCAGCGGCCGCGTCACGGGCACGACGCGCATCACCGGCCTGTGGGACAAAGGCGCGGACAAGGGCGCGTTTCTGCAGCAGACGCGCGAGATCGCCGATGCCGGCACGGGCCGCCTGCTCGCGACCGTCGTGCAGCTGAGCCTGCTGCGCGGCGACGGCGGGTTCGGCGAAGGCGGCAGCACCGAGCCGCTGCCGGTGCCCCATGCGATGCCCGACGGCGCGCCCGACCACGTGTGCGAGCTGAGCACGCCCGCCCACCTGGCGCTGATCTATCGTCTGAGCGGCGACCTGAATCCGCTGCACGCGGATCCGGCGGTCGCCTCGGCGGCCGGCTTTGCGCGCCCGATCCTGCACGGCATGGCGCTGATGGGCGTGGCCGCGCACGCGGTGCTGCGCACGGTGCTGGCCTACGACGACACGCGCTTCGCGGGCATGCGCGTGCGCTTCACCGCGCCGGCGTGGCCGGGCGACACGCTGCGCACCGAGATGTGGGTGCGCGGCCATACGGTTTCGCTGCGCGTCACGGCCGTGGAGCGCAACGTGGTGGTTTTGAGCAATGCGCGGGTCGACCTGCGCTGACACGCAATTCTTCAGGAGACACACATGGATCTGGGTTTGACCGGCAAGGTCGCCATCGTCACCGGCTCGGCGCGCGGCCTCGGCGCCGCCACCGCGCGCCGGCTCGCGCAGGAAGGCGCGAGCGTCGTCGTCACCGACATCAATGCCGAGCTGGCGCAAGCGACCACCCGAGCGCTGCAGGACGAAGGGCTCGCCGCGCACTGCATCGTCGGCGACATCACGCTTGCGGCCGACGTGCAGCGCCTCGTCGATGAAACGGTCGCGCATTTCGGCGGCGTGCACATCCTCGTAAACAACGCGGGCGCGCCGCGCGACAAGTACCTCGTGAAGATGAGCGAGGACGACTGGGATTTCGTGATGACCGTGATGCTCAAGGGCGCGTTCCTGGCCGCAAAGGCGGTGATGCCGCACTTCATCGAGCAGGGCTGGGGCCGGCTCATCAACATCAGCTCGCGTGCGTATCTCGGCAACCCGACGCAGGCCAACTACTCGGCCGCCAAGGCCGGCCTGATCGGCATGGCCAAGGCGCTGTCGATGGAGGAAGGCCGCTACGGGATCACCGCGAACTGCGTCGCACCGGGCTTCATGGAAACGGAAATGGTGCAGGCGCTACCGACCTACGAAACGATCAAGGAACGTGCGGTGGCCGCGCAGCCGATCAAGCGCGTCGGACGTCCGGACGACATCGCCGACGCGGTGGCGTTCCTCGCCAGCGAGCGCGCCGGCTTCATCAGCGGCGAAGTGCTGCATGTGACCGGCGGACGCTACGGCTGATCCCGCCGCCACGACCCGGGCCGCCGGCGCGTGACACGCGCGCGACGGTGGCCGATCATTGACGACATTCACAAGGCATTCCAAATGAAACGAGCAGCCATCGTCTCTCCGCTGCGCACCCCGGTGGGCGCGTTCGGCGGAACGTTGAAGGGCGTTCCCGTCGAGGAACTCGGCGCCACCGTCGCGCGCGCCATCGTCGAGCGTACCGGGCTCGACCCGGCGCGCCTCGACGACGTCGTGTTCGCGCAAAGCTATGCGAGCGGCGAGACGCCGTGTACGGGGCGCTGGGTCGCGCTGCAGGCCGGCTTCCCGATCGAAGTGGCCGGCATGCAGCTCGACCGGCGCTGCGGCGGCGGCGTGCAGGCGCTCGCCACCGCGGCGATGATGGTGCAGACCGGCGCGGCCGACGTCGTGATGGCCGGCGGCGTCGAAAGCATGAGCAACGTCGAGTTCTATACGACCGACATGCGCTGGGGCAAGCGCGCCGGTTCGGTCACGATGCACGACCGGCTCGACCGCGGCCGCGAGCGCTCGCAGCCGGAAAGCCGCTTCGGCCGCATCAGCGGCATGATCGAGACGGCCGAGACGCTGGCGCGCGAGTACGACATCACGCGCGAGGCGTCCGACCGGTTCGCCGCGCGCAGCCATCGACGCGCCGCGGCCGCGCAGCAGGCCGGCCATTTCGACGCCGAGATCGTTCCCGTATCGGTGCCGCAGCGCAAGGGCGACGCGCTGATCGTCGCGCAGGACGAAGGCGTGCGCGGCGATACGACGCCGGAGAGCCTC
Organism: Burkholderia sp. IO2; assembly: GCF_029522185.1. Lineage (NCBI taxonomy): Bacteria > Pseudomonadati > Pseudomonadota > Betaproteobacteria > Burkholderiales > Burkholderiaceae > Burkholderia > Burkholderia sp. IO2. The sequence continues at coordinate 11,113 of NZ_JAKWFH010000040.1, forward strand.
GCCAGACTGCGCACCATCATGAAGGACGGCGTCGTCACGGCCGGCAACGCATGCCAGCAGAACGACGCGGCCGCCGCCTGCCTGATCGTCGCCGAGGACAAGCTCGACGAACTCGGCCTCACGCCGATCGGCTGGCTGGTCGGCTGGGCCGCTGCCGGTTGCGATCCGGCGCGCATGGGCATCGGTCCCGTGCCTGCCGTGCAGAAGGTGCTGGCACGCACGGGCCTGCGCTTCGACCAGATGGACCTGATCGAGCTCAACGAAGCGTTCGCGTGCCAGGCGCTCGCCTGCGTCAAGGGCTGGGGCAGCTCGATGGACGCGCTCGAGGACAAGCTCAACGTGAACGGCTCCGGCATCTCGCTCGGTCATCCGGTGGGCGCGACGGGCGTGCGCATCGCGACCACGCTGCTGCACGAGATGCAGCGCCGCAAGGTGCGCTACGGCCTCGAAACGATGTGCATCGGCGGCGGTCAGGGCATCGCGATGATCGTCGAGCGCGCCTGAGCAAGGAGACCGATCATGACCGACCATGAATCCGCCCGCGCGTGGCACCCCGGCCAGCGCGAGCTGCAGAACGCCGGCATCGTGACGTTGATGCGCGCGCTCGGCGTGCCGTCGTATGAAGAACTGATGCGCGTGTCGATCGACGAGCCCGAGCGCTACTGGCAGACCGTGATGCGCGAATGCGCGATCGCGTGGGACGTGCCGCCCACGGGCTACGTCGACCTGTCGCGCGGCCCGCAGTTTCCGAGCTGGTTCCCCGGCGGCAGGCTCAACTGGGTCAACACGATCTACGGCTGGGCCCGCCACCCCGCTACCGCGCAGCAGAAGGCCGTGGTGGCCGAGCGCGAGGACGGCAGCGTGAGCGAGCTGACCTACGCGGAACTCGAACAGCGCGTGCGCGATTTTGCGGCGGGGCTCGCGCAGCGCGGCGTCAAGCAGGGCGACCGCATCGGCCTGCTGATGGAGAACGGCATCGAGGCGACCGTCTCGCTGCTCGCGATCGTGCATCTCGGCGCGCTCGTCGTGCCGCTGTTCAGCGGCTTCGGCGTCGATGCGATCGTCGCGCGCCTGTCGGCGGCCGAAGCGCGCATCGTGATCGCGTCGACCGGCTTCTCGCGCCGCACCAAGCGCGTGGACGTCCAGGGCGCGCTGCGCGACGCGTGGCGTCAATTGCCGCTGCTCGAACACGTGATCTGGAAGCGCGGCGAAGGCGACACCGCGCAGGACGCACGCGACCTCGACTGGCGGGACACGGCACGCGCCGCGGCGGGCTACGCCATCGAACCGGTGTCGGTCACGCCCGACACGCCGTTCATGGTGATCTATACGTCGGGCACCACCGGCAAGCCGAAGGGCGTGGTCCATACGCACGGCAGCTTCCCGATCAAGATCGCGCACGATTCGCTCGTCCATTTCGACGTGCATCCCGGCGACGTCTACTGCTGGCCCGCCGACATGGGCTGGATCGCCGGCACGCTGGTACTCGGCTGCGCGCTGCTGCGCGGCGCGACCCTGGTGTGCTACGACGGCGCGCCCGACTATCCCGACTGGTCGCGCATGTCGCGCGTGGTCGAGCGCCACCGCGTCACGCACTTCGGCTCGGCGCCGACGCTGATCCGCGGCATGGCCAGCCACGAAGCGCTGGCGCTGGCAGGCGACCGCTCGACCGTGCGCCTGCTGATCACGGCCGGCGAAGGCATCGCGCCCGAGCATTTCAACTGGTTCCTGCAGCGCTTCGGCGACGGCACCGCGCCCGTCATCAACTACACCGGCGGCACCGAGGCGTCGGGCGCACTGCTCGCGAGCGTGCCGATCCGGCCGATTCCGCCGAGCGGCTTCAATACCGTGTCGCCTGGCGTGGCCGCCGACGTGGTGAATGCCGACGGCGTCAGCGTGACCGGCGAAGTCGGCGAGCTGGCGATCCGCGCGCCGTTCGTCGGCATGACGCAATCGTTCTGGCGTGACGACGAGCGCTATCTGGAAACCTACTGGCAGACCATTCCCGGCATCTGGGTGCACGGCGACCTCGCGCTGCGCACGCCCGACGGCAACTACTTCATGATGGGTCGCTCCGACGACACGCTGAAGGTCGCCGGCAAGCGCCTCGGGCCCGCCGAGGTCGAGGAAGTCGTGCTGGAGCTGGCGGACGTGGCCGAGGCCGCTGCGATCGGCGTGGCCGATGCGGACAAGGGGCAGAAGCTCGTCGTGTTCATCGTGCCGAAGCCCGACGCCGCCATCGCCGGCGCCGATCTCGAGGCACTCGTGTCGGGCCATGTCGACAAGCGGCTCGGCCGCCCGTTCCGGCCGGGCCGCGTGCACGTGGTCGCGCAGCTGCCGAAGACGCGCAGTTCCAAGATCATGCGGCGCGTGATCCGCAGCATGTACTGCGGGCAGTCGCCGGGCGACCTGTCGTCGCTCGACAATCCCGGCGCGCTCGACGAAGTGCGCGCGGCCGCGACCTCCGCCTGACCCTACTGCAAACGAAACATGAAAGTACTCGAAGGCATCAAGGTCCTCGATTTCGGACGCTTCATCGCCGGGCCGTTCTGCTCGGCGCTGCTCGCCGACTACGGCGCGGACGTGATCCGCATCGACCGCGTCGGCGGCGGCGAGGATCGCTTCATCGTGCCCGTGACCGAACACGGCGAAGGCGCGCTGTTCCTGCAGGTCAATCGCAACAAACGCTCGATGACGCTCGATCTCGACAGCCCCGAAGGGCGCGAGATCGTGCGCCGGCTGGTCGCCGATGCCGACGTGGTGATCGCGAACATGCCGCCGCGCACGCTCAAGAGCCTCGGGCTCGACTACGACAGCCTGCGCGCGATCAAGCCCGACGTGATCCTGGTCGCGTCCAACGCGTTCGGCAACAGCGAAGCCGTGCGCGACCGCGTCGGCTTCGACGGGGTCGGGCAGGCGCTCAGCGGCGCCGTCTACATGGCTGGCACGCCCGACCGGCCGCAAAAGGCGATGGTGCCGGTGGTCGACTTCGCGACGGCGTTTTCGTGCGCGCTCGGCGTGATGCTCGCGCTCTACGAACGCCAGCGCAGCGGCCAGGGGCAGGAAGTCAGCGCATCGCTGCTGTGCACGGGCCTGAACATGGCCAGCGGCGCGCTGATCGAGGAAGCGCTGCTCGGGCTCGATCGGCAGGCCACGCTGAACCGCGCGTCCGGCTATGCGCCGTCCGACATCTTCAAGGCGACGGACGGCTGGTTCATCACGCAGGTGATCGGCCGGCCGATGTTCAAGCGCTGGACGCAGCTCGTGGGCCGCCCGGAACTGCTGGACGATCCGCGCTTCGCCGACGATACGCTGCGCGGCGAGAACGGTGCGTTCCTGAGCGACCTGATGAGCGAATGGTGTGCGGACAAGACGCTCGCCGAGGCGCTGGCCGCGCTCGAGCAGGCGCGCATCCCGGCCAGCCCGGTCAACTCGCCGCGCCAGGCGCTGGAGGACGAAACCATCAAGGCCGCCGACGTGATCCGCTGGGTGGATTATCCCGGCGCGCCGAAGAAGGTGCCGATCTTCGCGACGCCGGTGTCGCTGTCGCGCACGCCGCCGGAAATCCGCATGCGACCGCCGCTGACCGGCGAGCATACCGATGAAATCCTCGCCGGCATCGGGTTCGATGCACGCGCGGTGGCCGAGCTGCGATCGCGCAAGATCGTCTGACCGGACCGGCCGCGTCGTCGCGCGCGCCGCCGGCCCGTGCGCGCGGTCTCTGCCTGTCTCGATGCACGCGTGCCGGTTCACGGCCCGCGTGGCCGCGCGGCGCGCCGCGCCGGCGCTTCCCGCTTCCCGCCTGATTCCCCTTCCCGCCGCCCGGCCGACATCGGCATTTCGCCGATTACCTGGCCATCGAATTTCAACTATATTCGTCAGTCACACTTGACAATGGCATCATGGATCCGTCCCAGCTCCCTTCGCTCGCCTGGTTCGTGCACATCGCGCACCATCTGAGCTTCACCAAGGCCGCCGCCGAAATGGGCGTGTCGCGCGCCGCGCTGTCGCAAAACCTAAAAGCGCTCGAACGGCAGCTGAACGTGAAGCTGCTGTACCGCACCACGCGCGACATGTCGCTGACCGAGGACGGCCAACGGCTGTACGACACGCTGCGGCCGGCATTCGGCTCGATCGAGGCGGCGATCCGCAACCTGCACGAAGTCCGCCACGAACCGTCCCGGCTGCTGCGCATCAACACGTCGCGCGTGGCCGCGCGCACGCTGCTCGAACCGCACCCGGGCGAATTCATGGCGCGCTATCCGCTGCTGCGGGTAGAACTCGTGATGGACGACGGGCTGTCGAACATCATCGCCGACGGCTACGACGCGGGCATCCGGCTCGGCGAGAGCCTGGCCGAGCACATGGTGGCCGTGCCGATCACGCCGATGCTCGAAATGGTCGTGGCCGGCTCGCCGGACTATTTCGCGCGTCACGGCACGCCGGCCACGCCCGCCGACCTGATCGGCCACAACTGCCTGTGCTATCGCCATACGACGAGCGGCGCGATCTATCGCTGGGAATTCACGTCGTCCGAGGTCGAAGGGCACGCGTTCGAAGTCGAGCCGCAGGGCAGCGTGGTCACGAACGACGACGACGGGATGATACGCGCGCGCTGCAAGGTATCGGCCTGATCCAGCACCAGGACATCGCGCTGCACGAACACCTCGATGCCGGCACGCTGGTGCGCGTGCTCGCGCCGTGGTGCAAGCCGTTTCCCGGCTACTACCTGTACACGCCGTCGCGCGAGCAGATGCCGGCGAAGGTGCGCGCGCTGATGGATTTCCTCGTCGGGAAACGCGAACGGCTGGCCGCCGACACGGCCACGCACGCGGGCGCGCCTGCCGCTTCCGTCGCGCCGGCGCCGCGCAAGCGGCGCGTCAGACGGTCCTGACCGCGTGCACGCCGCGCGGCCAGCCGCCGCTCAACCGCGGTCGCGCTGCGCGAAATCCTGCACCGACGCCACCAGCGACGGCGATTCGGTCCGGTAGCGATACTGCATCCAGCGCTCCATCGTCAGCCCGTCGTTCAGCGGCATCTCCAGCGCGCGGCGCGTCATCTGCTTCATCGCCGCGAGCGCATCGGCATCGGTCCGCGCGATCTCGCGGGCCAGCTGCATCGTCGCGGCATCGAGTTCCGCGCCGCTCACCGCCAGCGACGCGAGCCCCATGCGCTCGGCGTCGCGCCCGGTCATGCGCCGCCTCGTGACGAGGTAATACATCGCGCGCGCCAGTCCGATCTTGCGCGGCAGCCGCTGCGAGCCGCCGCCGCTCGGCAGCAGGTTGCGCTGCAGATGCGCGTCGCCGAGTTCCGCTTGTACGTCGACAACCACGATGTCGGACGCCAGCACCAGTTCGAAGCCGCCCGCCACCGCATAACCGTTGACCGACGCGATCACGATCTGCCGCGACGCCTCCATCCGCGCGAACGTATCCTGCATCAGGTCCTGGTGCCGCATGTGCGCGGCCGGATCGGCGAGCACGCCGCTCGCGAGCCATTTCAGGTCGTTGCCTGCGCAGAACGCGCGGCCGCTGCCGCGAATCACGATCACGCGAATCTCGCGGCCCGGATCGTCGGCCGTGCGCACCGCGTCGTTCAGCGCCGCGAGCGTCGCGCCGTCGAGCGCATTCATGCGCTCGGGACGATTCAGCGTGACGACGCGAACGCCGGGCGTCGAGTCGTCTGTCAGCAACGTGTTCGACATCTTGTCTCCTGGGTTCGGCCGAGCCGGTTTAAGCCGGGTGGCGCCGCGCGATCGTTCCCGGCGATCGCGGCAGCGCGTCCAGCGCTACATCGCATAGGACTCGCTCGCGGGCAGCGGACGTCGCGCGATCGCGGCTGCACCATCCCGCGACGTCGGCGCCACCTCCGGCGTCGGCGGCGTGTCGACTTCGTGCACGACGAAATTCGAAATCATCGCGACGAGCTGCTTGCTCTGATCGTCGAGCGACTGCGCAGCGGCGGCGACTTCCTCGACATAGGCGGCATTGTGCTGGGTGGCCCGGTCCATTTCCGACACGGCCTGGTTGACCTGATCGATGCCGTGCCCCTGTTCCACCGAGGCCGCTGCGATTTCTTCCATCAAGGCCGTCACACGCGAGATCGCCTGCACAATCTCCGCCATCGACGTGCCCGCGTCGTTCACGAGTTCCACGCCGCCCCTGACGCGTCCGACGGATTCGTGAATCAAGTCCCGAATTTCCTTCGATGCCGACGACGAGCGCTGAGCGAGCGAACGCACTTCCGATGCGACGACGGCGAAGCCGCGCCCCTGCTCGCCTGCACGCGCGGCTTCGACGGCGGCATTGAGCGCGAGGATGTTGGTCTGGAACGCGATGCTTTCGATGATGCCGACAATCTCCGCGATCCTGCCGGAGCTCGCATCGATGCTGCCCATCGCCTCGACCACCTGCGAGACCACGCCATTGCAGCGCTCGGCCGACTGCACGGCCTGTACTGCGACCTGGCTCGCCTGCCGAACGTTGTCGGTGTTCTGGCCGACCCTCGACGAGAGTTCCGCCATGCTCGCCGCGGTTTCCTGCAGCGACGCGGCCTGCATCTCGGTGCGCCGGGACAGATCGAGATCGCCGGCCGAGATCTGCGCGGCCGCCGAGGCGATCGAATCCGCGCTCGCCTTGATGCCGTTGATGGCGCCGGACAGATTCGCCTGCATGCGTTTCATCGAATAGAGCAGGCTGCCGCGGTCGTCCGGCGCGGTCGCGATGGCGGCCGTGAAATCGTTGGCCGCGATTCGCCCGGCAATCTCGACCGCATCGCCGGGCTCGCCGCCTATCGTCCGCGCGATGCCGCGATTGAGCGCCACGACGATGCCGCTCAGCACCAGCGCGATCAGCGCAAGGATGCCGAGGCTTTGCAGCAGGTTCGCCTGAAACGCGCTGTCGATGTCGTCGACGAACAGGCTCGTATTGATCACCCAGTCCCATGGACGGTACATATCGACATACGCGATACGCGGGGCGTCCGTCGTCACGCCGGAGGTTTCCTTCGGATAGTCGAAGCGCTGAAATCCGCTGCCGGTTCGCGCTGCCAGCTCGATCTGCTGCTGGACGATGGCAGCGGCCTTCGGATTCAGTTCGCTCAACGGCTTGTTCTGGATCGAGGCATCGAACGGATACATCAACACCACGCCCCTCGAATTCACGATCGAGAAATAGCCGCTGCCCGCTTCGCCGTAGCGCAGGCCGCGGATCACGTCCATCGCCTGCTTCTGCGCCTGTTCGGCGCTCAGCTCTCCCGCGTCGGCCCGCTTCGCGTAGAACTCGATCGTGGCCAGCGCGATCTGCGTTGCATGCACGAGATCGGACTTGCGCTCCTCGAGACGCACGTCGCGATTACGGTACGCATCCATGACCGACAGCAGCATAAGGCAGAACAGGCTCAGGACCAGCGGCAACCCGAGCCTCTGCTTGAATGACAGCTTCATTGTGGTGGCATCTCCTCGTTGTTATGGATGGACAGCTCGCATCGGGCGCGCTTGCCATCCCGTGCAACACATGCGGTTGCGCTGCCGTTGCCCTGCATTAAAGGCCCGGTGCGCGGCGATCCGCAATGCGGCGCGCGCGTTGTTCCGGGGGTTGGAAGCGCGCGTGTTGCACGGCATCACGGCTTTCTCTTTCGAAGGACGAAACAGTGCGCCGGAAATGCCGCGGCAACGGCATGCGCCGTGATCGAATGGGCGATCGACCGGCGCGCACGCCGCGCCGCCGGCGTGCGGTTCAGCGTGATCCGTCGTGCAACCCACTCCGAGGAAAACCACCATGCCGTTGCTGCATACCATTCGCTCGCGGATCGGCCATGCGGAAGTCGTGCAGATCGTCGAGATGGACATCAGCGGGATTCTCGGCGCCCTGCTGCCCGAGGCGACGCCCGACGTGATGAAGTCGATTCCGTGGATGAAGCCGCCCTACGTGGACGAACAACACCGCATGCACGCCGTCAGCCAGTGTTTCATCGTGCGAACCGGCAAGCGCATCCTGGTGATCGACACCTGCGTCGGCAACGACAAGGACATCGCGGGTTTCGACGCGTTCGCCAATCTGCAGCTGGAATTCCTGGCCACGCTGGAACAGGCCGGCATCGACCGCCACGCAGTTACCGACGTGCTGTGCACGCACCTGCATTTCGATCACGTCGGCTGGAACACCTACAAGCAGGACGGCCGCTGGCTGCCGACCTTTCCGAACGCGACCTACCACTTCGGCAAGGCCGAATACGCGTTCGCGCAACAGGGCGACGCCGACGACGCGATGTACGACGCGCAGAACACCTCGTTCCATGAATCCGTGCGGCCCGTCGTCGATGCGGGACTCGCCAACTTCATCGATCGCGACACCGACCTCGGCGACGGCATCTCGGTGTTCTCCACGCCCGGGCACACGATCGGCCATATCGCCGTCGCGGTCGATGCGGGCACCGAGCAGTTCATCATCGGCGGCGACGCGATGCATCACCCAGTGCAGATCGCGCGGCCCGACATGGCGCTGGTGCTCGACTACGATCACGCGCAATCGTCGGCGACGCGGCACGCGCTGCTGTCGCGCCTCGACGGCAGCCCGACGCTGTTCACCTGCACGCATTTCTGTGCGCCGTCGTTCGGCCGGATCAGCAGGGACGCGAACGGCGACTATGTGTTCACCGGCGTGCAGAAGTCACGCCCTTTACCTTGACCTTGACCGACTCGATTCCATGCTCAGTCTCGTTTCCCGGCTCGACGCGCTGAGGGTGCGCCCGGGCCGCCTGTTCATCGACGGCCAGTGGCTCGACTGGCCCGAGGCGCGTTTCGACCAGCTCAATCCGTGCACCAACGAAGTCATGGCCAGCTTCGCGGAAGCCGGCACGCGCGGCGTCGCGCTGGCCGTCGCCGCGGCGCGCAAGGCGTTCGACGCGGGCCCGTGGCCACGCATGCGCGCGCAGGATCGCAAGCGCCTGTTGCAGCCGATCGTCGAGCAGCTGTATGCGGCCGAAGACGAAATCGCGCAACTGCAGACGCTCGACAACGGCATTCCGTACACCTTCAGCCGTCAGTCGCGCGTATCGGCAAAAGCCGCCGCCGACATCTTCGATCATTTCCTCGGCTGGATCGACAAGATCAATGGCGACACGCTGCCGATCTTCTCCGGCGCGTCGAACATGCAGTACATTACCTTCCGCGACCCGGTCGGCGTCGTCGCGGCGATCCTGCCGTACAACGGCCCGGTGATGACGTTCGCGATGAAGGTGGCGCCGGCGCTGGCCTGCGGCTGCACCGTGGTCGTCAAGCCGTCGGAGCTCACCAACCTCGCCGTGAGCCGGCTCGCACAGATCCTCGCCGACAGCGACCTGCCGCCCGGCGTGTTCAACCTCGTCACCGGCGCGACCGAAACAGGCACGGCGCTGACGTCGCACCCCGGCGTCGACAAGGTGACGTTCACCGGCAGCCCGCTCGTCGGCGAAAAAATCACCGTGGCCAGCGCGCCAACCATGAAGCGCCTGTCGCTCGAACTCGGCGGCAAGAGCGCGGCGCTCGTGTTTCCCGACACGCGCGACGTGGCGGCCACCGCGCAGGCGCTGATGGGCCTCTGCTCGACGTTCCTGTCGGGCCAGGTCTGCACCACGCCGTCGCGCGCGGTCGTGCATCGTTCGATCGTCGACGAATTCCTGCATCACGCGCGCGAACAGCTCGGCAAGGTTCGGTTCGGCGATCCGTTCGACCCGGCGACGACGTCCGCGCCGATGATTTCGCGGCGTCACCAGGCGCGCGTGCTCGAGTACGTCGACAGCGGCGTCGCGCAGGGGGCGACGCTGCTCGCCGGCGGCGGCCTGCCGGGCGGCGCGCTCGGCAACGGCAACTGGGTCGAGCCGGCGCTGTTCGCGAACGTGCGCAACGACATGCGGATCGCGCAGGAGGAAATCTTCGGCCCGGTACTGTCGGTGATTCCGTTCGATACGGAAGACGAAGCCGTGCGCATCGCCAACGACAGCGAATACGGGCTCGCCGGCTGCGTCTACACCACCGACGTCAGCCGCGCGTTCCGCGTGGCGCGCGCGGTGAAAAGCGGCGCGATCGGCGTCAACGGCTTCGCCAGCATTCCGAACGCGCCGTTCGGCGGCATCAAGCGCTCGGGCGTCGGCCGCGAAGGCGGCTGGTCGACGATCGAGGCGTTCACCGAACTGAAGACCGTCAATTTCAATCTGGATGCCTGACCCATGAGCGAAACCTTCGACTACGTCGTCGTCGGCGCGGGCAGCGGCGGCAGCGTGGTGGCCGCGCGGCTTGCCGAAGCCGGCCATACCGTGTGCGTGCTGGAAGCCGGGCCGCCCGACACCAACCCGTTCATCCATATCCCGGCGGGCTACATCAAGAACCTGTTCAACGACCGGCTCGTCTGGCGCTTTCGCAGCGGCCCGATCGCGGGCACCGACGGACGCACGATCGAGCTGACCCAGGGCAAGGTGGTGGGCGGCTCGGGCTCGATCAACGGGATGGTGTACAACCGCGGGCAGCATGCGGATTTCGACGGCTGGGCCGCGCTCGGCAATCCGGGCTGGTCCTACGACGACGTGCTGCCCTACTTCAGGAAGGCCGAGACGCGCATCGGGCCCGGCGACGACCGCTACCGCGGCCGCAGCGGGCCGCTGATCGTCACCGACCCGATCATGCCGGCGCCGCTGTGCGACCTGTTCGTCGAAGCGGTCAAGAGCCTCGGCTATCCGTACGTGGCCGACTCGAACGCCGAAGCGCAGGACGGCGTCGGGCCGTGGCATTTCATGATCGACACGCGCGGCCATGCGCCGCGCCGCTGGAGCGCGGCACGCGCCTACCTGCATCCGGCCATCCGGAGCGGTCGCGTCACGCTGCGCACGGACAGCCCCGCCACCCGCGTGCTGCTGGACGGCCGGCGCGCGACCGGCGTGCGATACCGCGCGGGCGGCAGCGGCGCTCCTGAGCGCGAGGTGCGCGCTCACCGCGAGGTGATCGTCGCGGCGGGCGCCCTGAACACGCCGCGCCTGCTGCAGATCTCTGGCATCGGCGACGATGCGCATCTGCGCGTGATCGGCGTGCAGACCCAGATCGCGCTGCCTGGCGTCGGCGCCAATCTGGTTGACCACTTCAACCTGCGCGTGGCGGTCAAGGTGCAGGGTGTCCCAACTCTCAACGAGCGGGGGCGTGGCCTGCCGCTGGCCCGCGAGATCGCGCGCTACTTCCTCGGCCAGCCGAGCATCCTGAGCATGGGTCCGGTGCCGATGCGTTTTTTCTTTCGCTCGGAACCGGCACTGGCGCGCCCCGACCTGCAGGTTTCATTCACGCCCGGCAGCTATCAGGAAGGCCTGCCCGGCTTGCTCGATCGCTACCCAGGCATGACGCTGGGCGGCCACAAGCAGCGGCCCGACAGCCGCGGCTGGGTCAAGGCGCGCTCCACGAACATCGACGAGTTGCCCGAGGTGCAGCCGAACTACCTGACCGACGAATCGGACCAGCGCGCGATGGTGGCTGTCGTCAAGATGGCGCGCGCTGTGTTGCAGGCCAGGCCCTTCGCGTCGTACTACGTCGACGAAATGTTCCCCGGCAAGGACGTCCAGACCGACGACGAGATCCTCGCGTTCGCGCGTCAGCGCGGCGGCACCGTCTATCACCACAACGGTACCGCGCGCATGGGTTCCGACAGCGATCCGATGGCGGTGGTCGATGCGCGGCTACGCGTGCGCGGCGTGCAGGGGCTGCGCGTCGCCGATGCGTCCGTGATGCCGGTGCCGATCTCGGGTCCGACCAATGCCGCGACGATCATGATCGGCGAGAAGGCCGCCGCGATGCTCGTCGAGGATGCGAAGACCGCATTGTGAGCACACGGTTAACAATACAGCTTGATGGCGGCAAGCGGGGGCTGTTGCGCGGCCTGCCGTTTTCGCCGCCCGTGGCGCTGTCGCGGAAACCGTGCCGGGGCCGTTCCGTAACATTGCGCGGCGCACGTTCCACCTGCCGCATTGCGTGTTTCCGTACTTCAAAACATCGTACAGCCGGCACGCTGATCCGGTGTCTTAGCCATAGATTCATTTGCCTAACTAACGAACGATAAATTGATCGGGCGGTGACGATAGTTCCATCCGGTCAAACCCGCAGGCGGGTACCCGTTCCGTCCGTGTCGGGAAGCCACGCTTAATGGATAACACGCATGGCACTTCCCGCCGGGTCGCTGCAAACTACCTAACGATTGTTTGATAAATGAATGCAACGGAAGCACGTTGCCTGCCCGGGTGTTTGACATGACCGTCTCGGAGACATGATGAGGAATGCAATGAATGAAGTCCCGCCCGCCGGCGGCCTAGATGACACGCGCACAGAACGGACCTCGTCGAGGGTTGTCCACGACAGCCTACGGTCGTGGTACATCCTGGCCATGCTGACGCTCGCGTATTCGCTCGCGTATATCGATCGCCAGCTGCTGAACCTGCTCGTCGATCCGATCCGGCATTCGCTTGCCATTTCCGACACACAGCTCAGCCTCCTGCAGGGCATTGCGTTCATTTCCGCGTACCTGATCGCGTCGCCGCTGTTCGGCCGTCTCGTTGACGTAACCAACCGTCGCAATATCCTGCTGGTCGGCATTTGCCTGTGGTGTGTCTTCACGGCGCTGTGTGGCAAGGCCACAACGTTCCAGGGACTGTTCCTCGCGCGCTTCGGCGTCGGGGCCAGCGAAGCGTGCGTGTTTCCGATCGCGTTGTCGATGATCGCCGACTGCTTCTCGGCTCAGAAGATGCCGCGCGCAATGAGCGTGTTCATTCTCGGACCGATGCTCGGCGGCGGCCTGTCGCTCGTCGCCGGTGGTCTCGTCATCTCGTTCGCCCGCGATGTCCACAAGCAGTTTCCGGCGCTCGCTGGGTTCGAGACCTGGCAGCTGGCATTCGTGCTGATCGGACTGCCGGGCATGCTGTTCGCGTTGCTGGTCTGGCTGACGGTGCGCGAGCCGCGGCGCAGCAAGGTCGTCAGCGGGAATGCGGACGACCGCCAGTTCTCGACTCGCGATTCGATCGCCTTCCTGTGGGAACGGCGCGGTTTCTACGCGCGTATTCTGCTGGGCGTCGGCATGCTCGCGATCGTCGTGCTCGGCATGCCCGCATGGATGCCGACTTACCTGATCCGTTCGCACGGGATGCCTGCCGCGCTCGTTGGGTTTCGTTTCGGTACGGTGGTGGTCAGCTGCGGAATTGCAGGTGCACTGGCAGGCCCGTGGGTGGTGCGTCGGTTCGAGCGGCGCGGCTATGAGGACGCACCTTTGCGCACGGCCGCGTTCGCGATGATCCCGATGCTGCTGTGCTGCGCCAGCACCCCGTTTGCACCCGGTGCGACGGGTACGCTGCTCGCGGCTGGCGGCACTGTGTTTTTCTTCTCGCTGCCGACCGGATGTATGGCCGCGGCGCTGCAACTCGTTGCACCCAGCCGCATGCGCGGTACAGTGGGCGCGCTCTACTCGTTCTTCGCGCAGTTGATCGGTTTTGGACTGGGCCCGACGCTAATTGCGCTCTTCACCGATCGCGTGTTCGGCGATCCGAAGATGGTCGGCGATTCGATCGGCATCATCTGCACGATCGCGGCCGCGCTTGCCGCGTGGTTGCTGTTCGGTGCACTGCCTCACTATCGGCGGTTGCTTGCGGAGGAACGTGGCGCGCAGGTGGGTTGACGCTGTGTGATCGGGGGTGCGCCACCCGCACAAAGCCCTGAAATACCGCTCGCCTCGCGAGTTCAGGCGTAATGCGGTGTTGTTCCTCCCCCGTGCGCTGCACCACGTAAGATCGGTCCTCCGTCAATTTTCTCTTGGCGAGAAGCTCTTAAATTTGCGGCATCATGTCGCGCATGTTCTTCAGGCGGGCTCAAACCGCTGCTGCAATAAACACGAGCTTCTCACGATTAATCACTGCGGCACTTTGAGCTGATACTTAGACGCAACGGCTAAGCCGCACGAAGGCTCGCTCGGCGAGCTACATGCCGCTGATGCATGTCTCGAACCACGAAATACTTGGGTAAAGTTCGCTCAGATGCATTGCCCGGTGGGCTGAAAGGCAGCACGCAGATGCTGGATCGCTGCCAAGTAATCCTCGCGCACCAAAAATACACAGCATACGAAGATCAACGACAATGCGACGACTTTCGGCGAATCTGAAAAATGCCCGATGATGAGTTGTGAACCCCAGTACCGAGGAAACGGGTTGGTCGCCTCGTGGACGAGCGCTTCCCAATTCAACTAGGTCGTTGTAGCAGATCTCGGTCCGCCATCGCCCACACCCACCCTCATACTCCAGACGAATGGACCGCGCTCGAAGTGGAGCTGAGCGGGCGTGTACGAGCGAGCGCGATCTCAGCCCGCTGCCATGCTCGGTTTGGCCTTTCGCAATTCACCTGCACGCTTGACGCGTACTGATTGCGCCGCGCCCTTTAATTTTATTGTACGGAACGATTTGAGCCCGCGTATTGAAATTCACCGTCCCGGCGTCACGATGTGGCTAATCGGCCTCGCGGTCACCGCTCGCTGTCGCGCTGAGCCGTCGATTGGATACCATTTCGCTGATACACGAATGGCGCGCACTTTTCGAAATCGCAGCCGATATGCTCGATCTCGATCACACCATCGACGACATGAAACTGAAACATCTCCGCGCGCTACAGGTCATTGCCGAATCGGGCAGTATTCAAGAGGCATCCCGGCGACTATGCCTGACACAGCCCGCGGTGAGCCGGATCGTCCGCGAATTCGAGAGCGAGATCGGCCTGCCGCTGCTGATTCGCACGACGCGAGGCGCGACGCTGACCGAATATGCGGATCTCATCGTCAGACGCGCCGGCGCGATTCACCGGGAGATTGAGCGAATCGGCGAGTACGTCGACGAGATCCGCGGCATGCTGAACGGGCGCCTGTCGATTGCGGTGAGCGCGCCCACCATGAGTACGGCGCTCATCGACACACTTGCAGATTTCGCGAACGAGCGGCCGCATGTCGATCTGCAAATTCGCGAGCTGCGCACGCTGCAGATCGAGGACAGTCTGCGCGACGGTGCGATCGACGTGGGCGTGCTCACGCACTTCGGCGACCAGAGCGTGTTTCCGTATCAAGCAGAGTTGCTGTATCAGGGCGACATGGTGCTCGCGATCAGCAGCCGCTATGCAGGCCCGGCGTCGCTGTCGCTGTCCGCGCTGCAAAAAATGCCGTGGCTGACGCTGGATCTCGTTCAAGACGACAACAGTTTCATCTCGGTGTTGATGAAATCGGCAGGTTTGCCGCTGCCGGAACGCATCATCCGCAGCGCGGCAACGACCATGTATCGCGGCATTGCGCGAAGGGTCGGCGCGGTATCGATCTGGACCGCGACCGGCAGCGATTTCCTGCAGCGTTGTTTCGCCGAAGGCGAGATGCGCCGCATCATCGTCGCGGACCCGATGCCTCGCATGAGTGTGCGGCTCGCCTATCCGGACCGCGACCTGATGACGACGCCCGCGCGCGATTTTGCGCTTTGGCTGCGCAACAAAGTCGAGCGTGACGGCTTTCGCTACGACGCCCGGGATATCGAATTCCAGACATGACCGTGCGCGATCACGCGTTCGTACGCCACTGTTCGCGATATGCATAGACCGCTGCCAGACTGACGAGGTTGCACGCGAACACGTACACGCCGGCCATGAACGGGTCTTTTGCATGCGCGATCAGCGCTGTGACGACGAACGGGGCCGTGCCCTCGAACAATGTCACGCTGAACGCGTAGCCCGTCGCAAAACCGCTCGCACGAACGCGTTGCGGGAAGGCTTCCATCATCATCAGAACCAGATTGCTGGAGCCGAGCACCATCAACCCGGTCAATAGCGCGCTCACGCTCAGTACGATGGCCGGCGTCGGCAGCTGCGTGATCAGCCAGAATGCCGGAAGCGCCACACAGGCGGAAATGGCCGTGAAAATCAGCGCGAAACGCCGTCGCTGCCGAAGACTGTCCGCAAGGACGCCGGAGACAAGCGACATCGCGACCATCACCATCGCGCCGATCATTGCGGCCAGAAACCCGGTCGTCGCGGGCAGGTGCATCACGCGCGTCAGATAGCTCGGCATGAAGTAGACGGCCGTATACATCGTGACGGTGCTGCTCATCAGCAGAAACACGCACGTCACAAGCTTCGCAAGATGCGACGATGCGAGCTCGCGCAGCGGCGGCCGTACGGTGTCGCGACCGCTCGCGACGCCGCACACTTCGGGCAGATGGCGGCGAATGTAATAGCCGACCGGAGCGATCAGCAGACCGATTAGGAACGGTAGCCGCCAGCCCCAGCTCGCGAGTGCGTCGGGCGTCAGCACATGCGACAGCGTCAGCCCGAACAACGCGCCCAGCATCGCGCACGAGTCGGGTGAACTGGATCGACCGCAGCTGGATGCGGCCGCCGATCTATCGCGGAAGCTGGGCGCGAGTGTCGCGCTCTGCGAGCATGTCTACGGCGCCTGATCGCCGCTTCCGCAACGGCCGAGCAGCAGGCGCAGCGGCACGTCGTCGCGGCGCGACGGGTCGACGATCCGCGCCGCGCGCCGCCTGCGCGACCCATTCGGTACGCATCCCGCCCGGCTCGAGCATGCACGCGCAACCCGCCCCTTCGCCCGCATGACGCGGGCGGCGTTCCTTACGCATGCGTCGAGCGCGGCCGGTCGTTCGTCAGCACAACCGCATGGCCGGTGGACATCGAACGTGACTGGAAGTCCTCGCCGCGCGATTCGCGCGACGCGATCACCGCGACGAACGCCGGCAGCGCCATCAGGATCGCGTAGCCGGCGACGAAGATCGCCGAACCCGTATAGCTGACGAGCAGCGTGCCGACGATCGGCGCGATCGATCCGCCGAGCACCGATGCAAGCTGATAGCTGGTCGACAGCGCGGTGAAGCGCACGCGCGTCGGAAACAGTTCGGCCATGTACGCGGCCATCGGTCCGAGAATGATGCCGTGGCACGTCAGGCACGCGATCAACGCCAGTTGCAGATGAACGTAGTCGCTGCCTGGCGACAGCGTGAACAGCGAACAACCGGCGATCGCCGCGCCGAGCAGGCCGGCGATCAGCACCGGGCGCCGTCCGATCCGGTCCGACACGTGCGCGGCAATCAGGATGACGACGACCTCGACGGCCGACGCCCACATCAGCGCGGACAGTGCCTGCGGTCTGCTGAAGTGCAGATAGCCGGTCGCGAGTCCGAGCGCGAACGTCGAAAACAGATACAGGAACGTGTTCTCCGCGGCTTTCACGAAGAACGCACGCGCCATTTGCCGCCCGTTGCTCGCGCAGGTGTCGCGCAGCGACGCGCGCTCGACCGTCTGGTGCGCGGCCGACAGCTCGGCGAACGCCGCCGATTCCTCGACGCGCCGGCGCGTCCAGAAGCCGACGATCACGAGCAGCGCGGAGATGAAGAACGGAATCCGCCACGCCCAGTCGACGAATGCGGCGTCGCCGTAGAATCGCTGCACCATCCCGATCACGAACGCGGTCAGCACGTTCGCGAGCGGCCCGGCGAACATCGTGAAGCTGGTCCAGAAGCCGCGCTGCGCGCCGGGCATCGACTCGGCGATCATCAGGATCGCGCCGGTCGCTTCGCCGCCGACCGCGATGCCCTGCACGATGCGCAGCAGCACGAGCAGCAGCGGCGCCGCGATGCCGATCGACGCATAGGTCGGCAGCAAGCCGACGCAGAACGTGCTGATGCCCATCATCAGCAGACTGACGACGAGCGTCTTGCGGCGGCCGATGCGGTCACCGATCATCCCGAACACGATGCCGCCGAGCGGCCGCGCGACGAAGCCGACGGCGAACGTCGCGAGCGCGAGCAGCGTGGCGGCGAGCGGATTGCCGACGACGAAGAACTGCTTGTCGAACACGAGCACCGCACACGCGGCGAACGCGAAAAAGTCGTACCACTCCAGCGTGGTGCCGACGGTACAGGCGAACATCAGGTTGGCACGCTTCTTCATCGCGCATGTCTCCGGTTTTTTTGTGGTTTGCATGGGGCGAGCGACGCCGCGGCGACGCCCGTGGATTCAGAGTTCGAGCACGAGCCGCTCGCCGCCGCACGCGCGCGAACAGCAGGTCATCATGCGATCGTGCGCGTCGCGTTCGGCGCGCGTCAGCACGCTGTCGCGATGATCGACGCGGCCGGCCAGCACCCGCACTTCGCAGGATCCGCACAGCCCTTCGCGGCAGTCGCTCTGCACGTCGATGTTCGCGTGCTGCAATGCGTCGAGCACCGTCTGGTTCGCCGCGACCGTCAGCGTGATGCCGGAATCCTTCAGTTCGACTTCGAATGGCCGCTCCTTCGATGGGTCGAGGGCCGCACGCGTCGACACGAAATGCTCGACACGCAGCGCATCGCGCGGCCAGTGCGCGCAGCTCGCTTCGAGCGCATCGAGCATCCGCGCGGGGCCGCAAGCGTAGATGTGCGTGTCGTCGGCCGGCTGCGCGAACAGCGCGCGAAAGTCGTTACGCGAGCCTTCTTCCGACACGTACACGTGCAGACGCTCCCCGTGCAGCGCGGCGAGCGTGTCGAGCAGCGCCATCGACGCGCGTCGTGCGCCGCTATAGTGGATCTCGTAGTCGATGCCGCGCGCCTTCGCTTCGCGCGCCATCGCGCTGATCGGCGTAATGCCGATGCCGCCCGCGACGAAGATCGCCTTGCCGGCGTCGGTCGCGAAACGGAAGTGATTGCGCGGCCCGCGGATCTTCAGCACGTCGCCGGCGCGCAGATTCGCATGCACCCATGCCGATCCGCCGCGGCCCTGCGCTTCGTGCAGCACCGCGATCTCGTACGCGTCGCGCTCGGCCGGGTCGCCGCACAGCGAATACTGGCGCGTGATGCCGGTATCGCCACAGATCACGTCGATATGCGCGCCGGGCGTCCAGCGCGGCAGCATGCGGCCGTCGCCAGACACGAGGCGGACCTGCGCGATACGATCCGCGCACCTCGACACGCGCTGTACCTTCACCACGCGACTCACCGCGTGCGACGACGGCTCGCCGATGCGCACCGCCGTGCGCGCGCGCAGCGCCGACGGGTCGCGGCGCTCGGGATTCGCCGCCGGATCCCATTCGACATACAGGTGCTCGGGGCCGCGGAACGACGTGTTCGGCACATACGTGAAGCGCTGTTCCGCCAGCTTCATGTGCGGCAGACGGCGCGTGAACTCCTCGAGGAAGATCTGCATCTCCATGCGCGCGAGATTCTTGCCCATGCACTGATGCGACCCGTAGCCGAACGTGAGCTGATCGCTCGCATTCTCCCGGCGAATGTCGAACAGGTCCGCATCCGCGAAGCGCGCTTCGTCATGATTCGCGGACGACGTGACGATCAACAGCTTCGAGCCGGCGGGCACCGCGACGCCGCCGATCGTGACGTCCTTCGTCGCGAGCCGTCGCCACGCGGCGACCGAGCCGTTGTGGCGCAGGCACTCCTCGACCGCGTTCGGGATCAGCGACGGGTCGTCGCAGATGTCGCGCCACGCATCGGGATGCTGCAGCAGCAGCTTCATCGCATTGGCCGTCGCGTTCGCGGTCGTCTCGTGCGCGGCGACGATCCCCGCCATCATCATCGAGTGCAGATACGAATCGGTGATCACGTCGGGCAGCGCCTTCTGCTTGCGGATCCCGTACTGCATCCAGCCCGGCCCGGACGGATCCTCGCGCATCTTGTCGAGCACCTTGCCCGCGAACTGCCAGAACTTGCCGACCGCATGCGCGACCGCGACCTGCTCCTCCGGTTTCGGACGGCCCCACGTGTTGATCGTATGGGCGATCGAGTATTCGCGCAGCGTGTCCATGTCCTCTTCCGGCACGCCGAGAAAGTGCAGCGCGACGGTCAACGGCACCTCCCACAACATCTGGTCGACCAGATCCGCGCGGCCGTCGTCGATGAAGCGGTCCACGTATTCGCGCGCGAGCCGGCGCACCATCGGTTCGTGATGCTTCAGCGCTTCGGGCGTGAACGGGTCCAGCAGCGCACGGCGACGCGGCATGTGCGCGGGCTCGTCCTCGTTGACGAGCGTGCGGTTCAGCGCGAAGCCGTACGACTCGAGCACCGCGTTCGCCTCGGCGCCCGTCGGGGTGATCTTCTCCAGCGCGATCGACGGACTGAACGTGAGGTTGTCGCGAAAGATGGCCTTGATGTCGTCGTAGCGCGTGACGATCCAGTACCCGAGCTTCGGGCTGTAAAACACCGGCTCCCGCTCGCGCGCCCAACGGACGTATTCGGGCGGATCCTGCTGATAGCCGTCGTCGAACGGATCGAACGCGGCCGCGGCCGCGCTGACCGGGCACCCGTTCGGCGCGGTCGCCGCTGCCGGCGCAGGATGAAACGGACATTTCGACGACGCGTGGCGCTCGATGGCGGACATGATTGACTCCGGTGCGATGATTTAGCGTAAATCTAATACGCATTGCGTAATCGCAGGACTGGGGTAAACCTTGGCGGTCCGCCGTCGGCGGCCGTCGGGCTAGAATCCGCCGTATGAAAGAAATCACCGGAACGAAACAGACCGCACCCGCCGAGCGGGACCGCAGGCAACGCGTTCAATCCGCGTCGACCGGCCTTCTCGTGCTGAAGGAACTGGCGGCATCGGGCGGCCGCGCGACACTGACCGCGCTCGCGGCACGGCTCGACGAGAATCCCGCGAAAGTGCACAGATATCTGGCGAGCCTGATGGAAGCGTCGTTCGTCACGCAGGATCGCGGCACGCAGCAGTACGTGCTCGGACCGCAATGCATCTCGATCGGGCTCGCCGCGATGCGGATGGCCGACCCGATACGACTCGCCGAGCCGTCGCTGGTGCGCCTGCGCGAGCGCCTCGAAGTGACGTGCTTCGTCGCGATCATGGGCAACCGCGGGCCGACGATCATGCGGTTCGAGGAGCCCGGCCTGCCGGTGACGGTCAACGTGCGCGCGGGCTCCGTCATGTCGTTGCTGTGGTCGGCGACGGGCCGGTTGTTCCTCGCGCTGCTCGACGAACCTCGCGTGCGGAAACTCGCGGAAGAAGAGCTTGCATCGGCGCCGGCCGAATTGCGCGCCCAGCTCGACCGGCGCGATCCGGTCGGCAAATTGCAGCGCGAGATCCGCGCGGCCGGCCTCGCCAGCGTCCGCGACACGAACCTGAAGGGCATCAGCGCGGTGTCGGCAGCGCTATTCGACGCAAACGGGCATATGTGCGGCGCACTCACCGCGCTGGGCGCCACGGGCGGCTTCGACGCGTCGGTCGACGGGCCGGTCGCGACGGCGCTGCGCCACGAGGCCACGCTGATCAGCGCCGAGCTCGGGTACACGGGCTGACCCCGTCGCCGCTACGGCGTCCGCGGATCCGCCCGGACGCCGGCTCGCCCTCCGCTTGATTTTTGAGACGAATGGTCTATTATTCGGCCATGGACACGCGCACCGATCCGCCGCGCCGCCGCGGCCGGCCACCCAAGCAGCACGACGACCTCGTCGCCACGCGCGACATGCTGCTGCGCACCGGGCTCGAGATCCTCACCGAAAAGGGCTTTTCGGCCACCGGGCTCGACGAGATCCTCGGGCGCGCCGGCGTGCCGAAAGGCTCGTTCTATCACTACTTCGACAGCAAGGAAGCGTTCGGCCTCGAACTGATCGACCGCTACGCCGAGTTCTTCGCCCGCAAGCTCGACCGCCATTTCAGCCAGCTGGAACGCTCGCCGCTGGCGCGCGTGCGCGCGTTCGTCGACGACGCCCGCGACGGCATGGCCCGCCATGCGTACCACCGCGGTTGCCTGATCGGCAACCTCGGCCAGGAAATGGGCACGCTGCCCGAGAGCTTCCGCGCACGTCTGCGCGCGACGTTCGAAGACTGGCAGCGCCGCCTCGCCGAATGCCTGGCCGACGCGCAGCAGGCGGGCGAACTGGCGGATGCCGCCGACCCCGCCGAGCTGGCCGCATTCTTCTGGATCGGCTGGGAAGGCGCCGTGCTGCGCGCGAAGCTCGAACGCAGCGACCAGCCGCTCGCGCTGTTCGCGCAGTTTTTCTTCAATGGATTGCCTCGCCGCTGAATTTTTTTACCATTAACTAGACGATCGGTCTAGAAAGGAGGACGGATGTTCCAGGGCATCGTGATCGACAAGGACGAGACCGGCCAGCACGTGAGGCTGCACACGCTGGACGACGCGCAGTTGCCGGCCGGCAACGTGACGATCCGCGTGGGCCATTCGACGCTGAACTACAAGGACGGGCTGGCGATCACCGGCAAGAGCCCGGTCGTGCGCAAGTTCCCGATGGTGCCGGGCATCGACCTGGTCGGCGAAGTCGAAGCGAGCACGCACCCGGATCACCGTCCGGGCGACCGGGTCGTGCTCAACGGCTGGGGCGTCGGCGAAACGCACTGGGGCGGCCTCGCGCAGAAGGCGCGGGTCGACGGCGACTGGCTGGTGCCGTTGCCGTCCGCGTTTTCGCCGCAACAGGCGATGGCCATCGGCACGGCCGGCTACACCGCGATGCTGTGCGTGATGGCGCTGGAACGGCACGGCGTGCGGCCGGACGACGGCGAGATCGTCGTGACCGGCGCGGCCGGCGGCGTGGGCAGCGTCGCGACGGCCCTTCTCGCGCGACTCGGATACCGGGTCGTCGCCGTGACGGGCCGCCCGGCCGATGCCGACTATCTGCGGCAACTCGGCGCGGCCGAGATCCTGGATCGCGCGTCATTCAGCGTACCCGGCAAGCCGCTCGGCAAGGAACGCTGGGCCGGCGCCGTCGACGTGGCCGGCAGCCACGTCCTCGCCAACGTGTGCGCGACCACGCGCTACCGCGGCGTGGTGACGGCCTGCGGCCTCGCCGCCGGCATGGACTTCCCCGCAACCGTCGCGCCGTTCATCCTGCGCGGCGTCACGCTCGTCGGGATCGACAGCGTGATGTGTCCGCGCGCCGAGCGGCTGGAAGCCTGGCGCCGGCTCGCGTCCGATCTCGACGTCGAGAAGCTGGGCGCCATCGGCCATCAGGTCGGCCTGAGCGACGCCATTCCGCTGGCGGCGGAACTGATCGACGGCAAGGTGCGCGGCCGCATCGTCGTCGACGTCAATGCCTGATCGCCCTTCGTGCCACTTTATCCAGGAGACCTCATGACTGCTCCAGACAACGCCCCCGTCAGCCGCTTTCCCGTGCCGGCGCTCGAAGACCTGCCCGGCGACATTCGCGCACGCATCGCGGCCGTCCAGGAAAAATCGGGCTTCGTCCCGAACGTGTTCCTCACCCTCGCGCACCGCCCGGACGAGTTTCGCGCGTTCATGGCGTACCACGACGCGCTGATGGACAAGCCGGGCAACCTCAGCAAGGCCGAACGCGAGATGATCGTCGTGGCCACCAGCGCCGCGAACCAGTGTCAGTACTGCGTGATCGCGCACGGCGCGATCCTGCGCATTCGCGCGAAGGACCCGCTGATCGCCGACCAGGTCGCCACCAACTACCGCAAGGCCGACCTCACCGCGCGCCAGAAGGCGATGCTGGACTTCGCGATGAAGGTGTCGCAGGCCGCGCATCAAGTGGGCGAACCAGACTTCGACGCGCTGAAGACGCACGGCTTCACCGAAGACGACATCTGGGACATCGCGGCGATCTCGGCCTTCTTCGGGATGTCCAACCGCCTCGCGAACGTGACGAACATGCGGCCCAACGCGGAGTTTTACGCGCTGGGCCGCTGACGGCCTCGAGCGCGGCGAGCGCCACCTCGTCGCTACGGAAAGCCGGCGTACACGCGTCCGGCCTTCCGTGCGTTGCGGCAGGAAATGCGCCGCGACCGGATGGCCGCGACACGCGCGTTCAATCCCGCAGTTCCCGCGCGATCGCGCTGTAGAACACCGACGCTTCGAGCGGCAGCGTATCGAACGACGGCTCCGCCTTCGGCCACGTCGACCATTGCACGATCACGAGATGCTCGGCGCGATTGACCATGATGACCTGACCGAAGATGCCGAGCGCCCACAGCGAACCGCGCAACGACGCCGCGGGCGTCGGGTCCGTGCCCTTCGCATCGACCGGCACCGCGTTGTTCCACCACTGGTAGCCGTAGATGCCGTCGGGATGCCCGGCCGACACCGACTGCCGCGCCTGCGTCCAGTCCGACGCCTGGTCGAGCCAGCCGTCCGGCAAAATCCGCGTGCCGTCGGGCAGCTTGCCGCCACCCAGCACGAATTCACCGAAGCGTCCCCAGTCTTCCAGCGTCGCATTGAAGCCGTGCGCGCCGACGTCGTGCCGCCCTTTGCGATACGCGTGCCACACACCATCGCTCGCCATCCCGTACGGCTTCCAGATCGTCTTTTCGAGATAAGCGGCGAGCGACATGCCGGTCGCGCGCTCGAGCACGTCGCCGAGCAGCCACGCACCGCCGGAACTGTACGACCAGGTCTGCCCGGGCGGATGCGCGCGACCGAGCCCCTTGACCAGCGTGCGCACGCACGCGTACGTGCCGGGCCGCGCCTCGCATTGCGTGAGCTTCGCGAAATCGGAGTCCGGATTCGTGTAGCTCTCGTTCCACGCGACACCGGACGTGTGCTGGATCAACTGCTTCAGCGTCACGCCGTCCCACGCGGTGCCCTTCAGGTCCGGCTCGTAATCGGTCACGCGATCGTCGAGCGACTTGATCTTCCCTTCCCGCAACGCGACACCGACGAGCGTCGACACGACCGACTTGCCGACCGAGCGCGACGTCCACAACGTCGTATCGGTGTTGCCGTCGCCCAGATACTTGTATGCGATCTTGCCGTCCTTCAGCACCAGCAGGCCGGCCACGTCCTGATGCTTCAGGTAGTCCTTCAGCGTGTAGCGCTTGCCGTGCACTTCGTACGACACGTCGGTCAGCATGCGGGCGGCATCGACCAACGGCGTGGCCGCGCGATGGTGGAACACGTCGCCCGGATAGTTGCGATAGTCGTTGCGAAAGCCGATCACGCGATCCGGCTGGCTCCACGTCAGCATCCGCTTCGGGTCGGGCAGCGTCGCGTCGAACGGCGCGGGGCACGTGGCGAGCGCGACGCCGCCGCACGTCGCGGCGGCCGGCGCCGCGGCAGACGACGCGACTTGCGCGAACGACGCCGTCGCCGCGCTGCCCGCGACGACCGCCGCCGCGAGCGCGATGCCGAATGAACGATCGAACCTCGGTTTCATGGGTGTCCTTGTCGACGATGTCCGGTCGCGCCTGCGCAAGAAAGTTTCCGCCGCACGGCCCGAACGTTTCAGAGGGCGGCACCATCGTCACCGGCGTCGGACGCGCGGCATACGCGGGTCGATCGCGCCGGCGACGGCTCCCGCATCGCGCCCTCGAAACCAGTATCGAGTGCGCGCGTCGACGAGGCAAAACGGCACATGTGGGAAAATCCCCCGCATCCGCCGGAAGGGACATCATGGGCGCACTGACTTACTCGCTCGCGCAGATCGAGGCGTTCGCGTGCATTGCCGAACACGGCAGCATCACGAAGGCCGCCGCGCATCTCGGCAAGGACCGCTCGACCGTCAGCGAGCTGCTGGAATTCTTCGAAATCGAGTTGGGCTTTGCGCTGTTCGCGCGCAGCGGACGATCGCTGTCGCTGACATCGGAGGGCGAGCGCCTGCAACGCCAGGCGCGCCTGCTGCTGCGGCAGGCGCAGGCGTTCGGCGCCGCGGCGAAAGGCGTGCCGTCCGGCATCGCCGACGCGATCCGCATCGCCTACGATCCGTTCGTGCCGCGCACGCTGCTGCATGCGCTGATCGATGATCTCGCCGCGTCGGGCATCGACGTCAGTACCTGGAGCGCGTCGCGCGACGAAGCCGAGGCGGCGCTCGTGTCCGGCGCCGCGCAGGTCGCGATCAGTCTCGCGCGCAACCGGTTCGTCGCGGCCGAGCTCGAATGGCGGGCGGTCGGCGCGATCGAGATCGGCTTTTACGCGTCGGCCGACCTGTTTCCGGCCAACGGGTCGCCGGTCACGGTCCCCGCGCTCGCCGCGAAGCCGCAGGTCGTGATGCACCGCTCGCTGGGCACGCAGTTCGCGCAACTGCTGCAGGTCTCGGACCGGCTCGTGTACGCGAACGAACTCGAAACGGTGCGTCACCTGCTCCAGCACGGCCATGGCTGGGGCTTCCTGCCGACGCATTTCGACGCCGGGCGCTGGCCGTCCGTCACGCGCATCGACACGGAGGTCGGGCACGGCAGCCTCGTCCATTCGATCGTCGCGGTGTGGAAACCCGGCACGTGGAACCCGTCGCCGATCCTCGAAGCGATCGACGCCGCCGGCGCGGCATGGGAGAAAGCCGCGCAGCGGCAGCACGGCGCGCGCTGAACGCCACGCGCCGTGCTGCCGATCGCCGTTAATCGATCGCCTTCAACGCATCGAGCCCGTCCGGCAGCTTCGCGTCCGGAAACTGCGTCGACAACGTGGCGTCCCGCCACCGCGCCGCCTCCTCCGCACGCTGCCGCTCCGCCTGCTCGCAGACGAACAGCGCATCGCCGCCGAGCAGCAGGCGCAGCGGCACGTCGTCGCGGCGCGACAGGTCGACGATCAGCGCCGCGATGCGTGCGGGGTCGCCGATTTCATGGCCGCCATACGCGCCGAGCAGGTCGAGAATCTTGCCGACCGACGGCTGATAGTCGGGCAGCAGATCGTCGAGGCCGCGCTTCGCCTGCGCGGCCCATTCGGTACGCATCCCGCCCGGTTCGAGCGTGCACACACGCACGCCGAACGGCGCGACTTCCTTCGCGAGCACGTCGCTGAACCCGCCGACCGCCCACTTGGCGGCCTGATACGCGGACAATCCGGGCGTCGACGTGCGCCCGCCGACCGACGACACCTGGAAGATGTGCCCGGCGCGCTGCGCGCGCATCATCGGCAGCACCGCGCGCGTCAGGTTGATCACGCCGAACAGGTTCGTTTCGATCTGGTCGCGGAACGCATCGGCGCGCGTCTGCTCGAACGGCGCGGTGTGGCCGTAGCCCGCGTTGTTCACCAGCACGTCGATGCGGCCGAACGCGGCGCGTGCCGCCGCGACGGCCCGCGCCGCCGCCGCTTCGTCGGTGACGTCGAGTTCGACCGGCAGCAGCCGGTCGCCATACCGTTCGGCCAGATCGGCCAGTCGCGCCGGATCGCGCACGCCGGCCACCAGCCGGTCGCCCGCCGCCAGCACCGCTTCCGAGATCGCTCGCCCGAGGCCGCGTGCGGCCCCCGTTACCAACCAGACTTTCGACATTTTTCGCTCCTTGAGCGTGATGAAACGATGAAAATGAATGATTACTCACTCATTAATGTGGGCGATGTGTCGATCATCCATGACTTGCATCGCCCGGCTTGAAACGCGCTACCCGTCGTCGCGCCATGCGCCGCCACGACGACGAACCTCGACTCACACCGCGTGCAACACGGCCCACAATGCGCGAAACCCGGCTTCCCGGTACGCATCGGCCCGCGCCGGATCGCGCGCGATCGACTCCATCGCGGTTTCCGCGATCGACGTAAACAACGCCGCGCAGAACGCATGCGCTTCGTCGCGGTGCAGCGCGCCCGACGCGGCGACCTGCTCGCGCAGCAGCGCACCGATCTCGCCGAAGCCTTCCGAGCCGGCCGCCCGATGCGCGTCGTCGATGCGGCCGCTCACGCCCAACTGCCGCAGCGCGCGCCGGCCGTCCGGATTCGCGACACCCCACGACACATAGCCGTTCCACGCATGCCGCACGGCCTGCTCGGCCGGCGCGTGTTCCGGAAACCCGGTCATCATCGCGTCGCGCAGGTCGGCCTTCAGGCTCAGGTACAGCGCGTTCAGTAACGCATCCTTGGTCTCGAAATAGGTGAACACCGTGCCTTCCGCGACGCCGGCGAGCTTCGCGATGCGCGCGGTCGTCGCGCTCGCGCCGTCCTCGGCGAGCGCGCGCGCGGCCGCGGCGAGGATGGCTTCGTGCTTGTCGGGACTGCGCGGTCGGGCCACGTTCGACTCCTTTAATGAGTGAGCGCTCAATCATAATCAAGCGGCCGACAGGAATGCAAGTCTTGTTACATCCGGGGGAACGCATACGCAATCCATCAAAACGGTGCACTATTAGCGTTTTGCCGTACCGGCGCCGGCCATCCGGCGCCCGATGCCCTCGACGTTCGTTTCACGTTCACCGTTTCAAACCGCGAACCTCCCATGACGAATCAGCCTTCCCAGACCGCGGCCGACCGGCCCGTCGACATGATCATCTTCGGCGGCGGCGGCGACCTGGCCGCCCGCAAGCTG
Organism: Burkholderia sp. IO2; assembly: GCF_029522185.1. Taxonomy (NCBI): domain Bacteria; kingdom Pseudomonadati; phylum Pseudomonadota; class Betaproteobacteria; order Burkholderiales; family Burkholderiaceae; genus Burkholderia; species Burkholderia sp. IO2. The sequence goes on from NZ_JAKWFH010000040.1 coordinate 39,343, forward strand.
TTGCCCGCGCTGTACATGGCGCACCTGCACTGCAATCTTCCGCCCGAGACGCGCATCATCGCCGTCGGCCGCCGCGACTGGGGCATCGACGGTTATCGCAAGTTCATGGACGAGCAGTCGCGCCCGTTCATCGACGAGAAGGCGTTCGACGCCGACGCGTGGAGCCGCTTCCTCGACCTGTTCAAGTACGTGCTGATCGACGTGAACGCGCCGGACGACTACCAGCGGCTCGCCGAAGCGGCGCGGAGCGAGGCGGTCCGCGTGTTCTACCTGTCGACGTCGCCGGAGCTGTTCACGACGATCTGCGACAACCTGTCGGCCGCGCACCTCGTCGACGCGCACTCGCGCGTCGTCCTCGAAAAGCCGCTGGGCCACGATCTCGCGTCCGCGAAGGCGATCAACGACGCGGTCGGCAAGCACTTCGAGGAATCGCAGATCTATCGGATCGACCACTATCTCGGCAAGGAAACCGTGCAGAACCTGATGGTGCTGCGCTTCGGCAACCCGATCTTCGGGCCGCTGTGGCAGGCGCCGAACATCCGCAGCGTGCAGATTACGGTGGCGGAGACGGTCGGCGTCGGCAGCCGCGCGGGCTTCTACGACCATACCGGCGCGCTGCGCGACATGGTGCAGAACCACCTGCTGCAACTGCTGTGCATCGTCGCGATGGAGCCGCCCGTGTCGCTCGACCCGGATGCGGTGCGCGACGAGAAGCTGAAGGTGCTGCGCTCGCTGCGGCCGATGTCGCTGTCGGACGTCGCGCGCGACACGGTGCGCGGCCAGTACACGGCCGGCGCGGTCGACGGCCAGCCGGTCAAGGGCTATCTCGAGGAGGACAACGTGCCGGCGGACAGCCGCGCGGAAACCTTCGTCGCGCTGCGCGCGCACATCAACAACTGGCGCTGGGCGAACGTGCCGTTCTTCCTGCGCACCGGCAAGCGGCTGCAGCGCCGCCAGTCGGAAATCGTGATCGAGTTCGCGGACATGCCGTTCTCGATCATCCCGACCGGTCCGCGCAATTACGGCAACCGCCTCGTGATCCGGCTCCAGCCGGAAGAGTCGATCCAGTTGCAGATGCTCGCGAAGGAGCCGGGCAGCGGGATGAACATGGTGCCGGTGAGCCTGAACCTCGACCTGCAGCAGGCGATCCCGGAACGGCGCGCGGAAGCGTACGAGCGGCTGCTGATCGACGTGATCCGCGGCCGCCTCACGCACTTCATGCGCCGCGACGAACTCGAAGCCGCGTGGTCGTGGGTCGAGCCGATCCTCGACGGCTGGAAGCAGCTCGGCGACCGGCCGCGCCTGTACACGGCCGGCACGTTCGGGCCCGCGGCTTCGTCGGCGCTGCTCGCGCGCGACGGGATGTCGTGGGCCGAAGAGGCGTAATCGCACGCGACGGCGTGCCGCCGCGCGGCACGCCCGTTCCCGACGGGCAGCCCCACCTGCCCTGTATCGCTACTGCGGCACCATCCACGCGGCCTTGCGCCGCGCCGGCGCATCGCCGCCGCTGCCGCCGCCCAGCACCTCGATCAGGTAGTCGACGAACGACGCGATCCGCGACGAAATCGCGGTATTGCGGTAGTACACCGCGTGAATCGGCTGCTGGACGTCGAGCGTCTGGCGCGCGAGTACCTGCGCGAGCCGCCCCGCCTCGCGATCCCGCGCGGTCACGAAATCGGACAGGCAGACGACGCCCGTGCCCTCCAGCGCCAGCTGCCGCAGCGTTTCGCCGCTCGACGAATACACGTCCGGCTCGATGCGGCACGCTTCGCCGTCCGCGCCGAGGATCGGCCATACGTTCAACGATTCGGGCTGCGTGAAGCCGAGCAGCGTGTGCTTCGCGAGATCCTCGACCTTGCGCGGCTGGCCATGCGCTTCGAGGTACGCGGGGCTCGCGAGCATGCGTACCCGGCTGTTGCCGATCCGCCGGCTGTGCAGCGTCGAATCCTTCAACCGGCCGATCCGGATCGCGACGTCGGTGCGCCGCTCCAGCAGGTCGGTGATGCCCTCGTTGCTGTTCAGTTCCAGTTCGACCTTCGGGAAGCGTTCGCGGTAGCCGCGCACGAGCGGCACGATCACGTGCAGCATGAACGGCGTCGCGGCGTCGACGCGCAGGCGTCCGGACGGCATCTCGCGCCGCGCGAGCATCTGCTCTTCCGCACTCTCGACCGATTCGATGATCGCGCGCGCGTCCTGCAGGAATGCGCGCCCCTCTTCGGTCAGTTCGAGCCGGCGCGTGGTCCGGCGCAGCAGCGTGGTCTTCAGCTTTTCCTCGAGCCGCGCGAGCGTGCGGCTCGTCGCCGACACGGTGAGGTCGAGTTGCTGGGCGGCCGCCGTGATCGAACCGGTGTCGACCACGGCGGTAAAGGCCTGGAGTTCGTCGAGGGTGGTTTTCATTGTTGACTTGAAATCAAAACAATTTGGTTTATAGACCAGTTTTTCAGCAAAAGTAAAGCCGGCACACTGCGATCCATTCCTACTGAAACCCGGATCCCGTCATGCCACTCGCGTTGCTCGCGCTGACCATCAGCGCCTTTGCCATCGGCACCACCGAATTCGTGATCGTCGGGCTGATCCCGACGATCGGCGCCGATCTCGGCGTCAGCCTGCCGTCCGCCGGCCTGCTCGTCAGCCTGTATGCGCTGAGCGTCGCGATCGGCGCGCCGCTCCTCACCGCGCTCACCGGCCGCGTGCCGCGCAAGGCGCTGCTCGCCGGGCTGATGGCGCTCTTCACCGTCGGCAACCTCGTCGCGTGGCAGGCGCCCGGCTACGAATCGCTGATCGTCGCGCGCATCCTCACCGGCCTCGCGCACGGCGTGTTCTTCTCGGTCGGCTCGATCATCGCGACCACGCTCGTGCCGAAGGACAAGGCCGCCAGCGCGATCGCGACGATGTTCAGCGGGATGACCGTCGCGTTCGTCGCCGGCATTCCGCTCGGCACCTTCATCGGCCAGCACTTCGGCTGGCGCGCGACGTTCCTGATCGTCGCGCTGTTCGGGCTGGTCGCGTTCCTCGGTGCGGTCGCCTTCGTGCCGCGCGGGTTGCCGCAGACGCCGCCGGCGCCGCTCGCCCGTCAGCTGCGCGTGCTGGCCCAGCCGCGCCTGCTGCTCGTCTATGCGATGACGGCCGTCGGTTACGGCGGCTCGCTGATCGCGTTCACCTATATGGCGCCGCTGCTCGAACAAATCGCCGGCTTCACGCCGTCGCAGGTCAGCCTCGTGCTCGTCGGCTACGGCGTCTCGGTCGCGGTCGGCAACGTATGGGGCGGCAAGCTCGCGGACGCCGTCGGCCCCGTGAAGGCGCTCAAGCGGATCTTCCTGCTGCTCGCGATCGTGCTGCTCGCGCTGACCTTCACGATCCACGTGAAATGGCTCGCGGTGCTGACGATGCTCGCGTGGGGCGCCGTGGCGTTCGGCAACGTGCCGGGGCTGCAGGTGTACGTCGTCAAGCAGGCGCGCCACTTCGCGCCGGACGCCACCGACGTCGCATCGGGCTTCAACATCGCCGCCTTCAACCTCGGCGTGGCCGGCGGCTCGTCGCTCGGCGGCCTGATCGTCGCGAACGTCGGCCTCGGCCACACGCCGTGGATCGCCGCCGTCGTCACGCTCGGCGCCTTTGCGCTCACCGCGCTGAGCGGCCGTCTCGACCGCCGCCACGGGCTGCCGGAACGCACGGCCGAACCCGTCGAACTCGCCCATTGAACGTCACTTTTTTGCAGGAGCTACCCAGCATGAACGCATCGACCCAACGTCCGCCGTTCGCCGGCAAGACCTTCGAAGTCCGTTACGACGGCCTCACCGCGCTCAACGCGTACGACGAGGACGGCCGCCACATGCGCTACGCGATCACCGAAGGCCCGTACGCGGGCGCGAAGGGCGAAGTCGAATACACGTGGCAGCGCATCGCCGGCGAGACCTACGCGATCTCGTGGCAGGAAGCCGATCGCGCGACCGTCGTGCATATCGACAACTTCGCCGCCGGCACGTCGCGCTCGTTCTTCACCGCGGCGTCGCTCGACTTCTACCGCCTCGACGGCAGCCTGCGCGCGGTCTGAACGGAGCAACCCGATCATGTCCACCTCCCTCGACAAGCTCGCCGCCGGCGGCTTCAGCATCGGCATCGAACTGCCGCTCGACAACGACTGGACCCCGTCCGGCAACGCCAAACGCCGGCATGACGGCCGCCACGCCGGCGTGCCCGACCTCGGCATCCACGCGGAGCTCGCGCAACTGGCCGACACGCTCGGCTTCCGCGCGCTCTGGGTGCGCGACGTGCCGGTGTACGACCCGTCGTTCGGCGACGCCGCACAGGTGTTCGAAACGTTCTCGTATCTCGGCTACCTCGCCGGCATCACGCACGACATCCTGCTCGGCACCGCGGCCGTCGTGCTGCCGCTGCGCGAACCGCTGCTGACGCTGAAATCGGCCGCGACGATCCAGGAGCTGAGCGGCGGGCGCCTGCTGCTCGGCGTCGCGAGCGGCGACCGGCCGGTCGAATATCCGCTGTTCGGCCGCGACTTCGCGTCGCGCGGCGCGAACTTCCGCGACCAGATCGCGCTGCTGCGCGACGGCGCGCGCGGGCATCTGCCGCCCGGCCTGGAAGTGCTGCCCGCGGCCCGTTCGCCGGTGCCGCTGCTCGTCGCGGGCCTCGCCCAGCAGACGCCCGCGTGGATCGGCGAGCACATGGACGGCTGCCTCGCGTATCCGGGCACGCCGGCCGACCACCTGCAACGCGCCGCGAACTGGCGTGCGGTGGCGGGCGACAAGCCGTACGTGAGCTTCATCCATCTCGACCTCGCGGAAGATCCGCACGAACCGCTGCAGCGGCACCGCTTCGGCGCGCGCGCGGGGCGCATCGCGCTGACGGAGGAACTCGCGGCGATGCGCGATGCGGGCGTGCAGCACATCGGCCTGCATTTTCGCCGCAACCAGCGGCCGCTCGACGAGACGATGGCCGAGATCGCATCGGACGTGCTGCCTGCGTTCCATCCGAAAACGAATCCACGGACGCTCGCCGCATAAGACCGGCGAGCACCTTCAGATAGGCGAATGGCCGATCAATATTTGATTTCAAATCAAATATTTTTGACCTCTAAAGGCGTTTATTTCATCAGTCTCAAGCGCCAGAATGACTTCCATACCGCAATCGTTCCAACTCTTTCAGGAGCACATGATGAGCAAGATTCCCGCATTCGGCCTCGGTACCTTCCGCCTGCAAGGCCAGGTCGTCATCGACTCGGTCCGCAACGGCCTCGACGTCGGCTACCGCGCGATCGACACCGCGCAGATCTACGGCAACGAAGCCGAAGTCGGCGAAGCGATCGCCGCATCGGGCGTACGCCGCGAAGACCTGTTCCTCACGACGAAGATCTGGGTCGACAACTACGCGCCGGAGAAACTGGCGGCCAGCCTCGAGGACAGCCTGCGCAAGCTGCGCACCGACGTCGTCGACCTGACGCTGATCCACTGGCCGGCCCCGGGCAACGGCGTGTCGATCGACGCGTTCATGACCGCGCTGGCGGACGCGAAGGCGAAGGGTCTCACGCGCCAGATCGGCATCTCGAACTTCAACATCGCACTGACGAAGGAAGCGATCGCGGCCGTCGGCAAGGATGCGATCGCGACGAACCAGATCGAGCTGAGCCCGTACCTGCAGAACCGCAAGCTGGTCGAGTTCCTGAACGCCGAAGGCATTCACGTGACGTCGTACATGACGCTCGCGTACGGCAAGGTGCTCGGCGACCCGGTGATCGGCGCGATCGCGCAGCGTCACGACGCAACGCCGGCGCAAGTCGCGCTCGCGTGGGCGCTGCAACTCGGCTACTCGGTGATTCCGTCGTCGACCAAGCGCGAGAACCTCGCCAGCAACCTGCTCGCGCAGACGCTGCGCCTGACCGACGAAGACATGGCGCAGATCGCCGCGCTCGAACGCAACGGCCGCGAAGTCGACCCGGCCGGCCTCGCGCCGAAGTGGGACTGAGCGCACCGCGCCTTCATCCGATATGACCCGTCCGCGGCCCGCAGGCCGCGGCACCGACAGGACACCATCATGACCCAGGACCCGCTGTTCCAACCGCTGCAATTCGGCGCGCTGACGCTGCCGAACCGCATCGTGATGCCGCCGATGACGCGCTCGCGCGCCAGCCAGCCCGGCGACGAAGCCAACGAACTGATGGCCGCGTACTACGCGCAGCGCGCGAGTGCGGGCCTGATCGTCAGCGAAGGCACCTACATCGCGCCGCTCGGCAAGGGCTACGCGTGGACGCCCGGCATTCACACGCCGTCGCAGGTCGCCGGCTGGCGCAAGGTGACGGACGCCGTGCATGCCGCGCACGGCCGCATCTTCGCGCAGCTGTGGCACGTCGGCCGGCTGAGCCATACGAGCTTGCTCGGCGGCCAGCAACCAGTATCGTCGTCGCCGCTCCAGGCGAAGGGCGTGAACGTGTTCGTCGCCGGTGAAGACGGCAGCACGCCGGGCTTCGTGCAGGCGTCCGAGCCGCGCGCACTGTCGATCGACGAGATCCGCGAGATCGTCGGCCAGTACCGCGCCGCCGCCCGCCATGCGATCGAAGCGGGCTTCGACGGCGTCGAGCTGCACGGCGCGAACGGCTACCTCGTGAACCAGTTCATCGACTCGAACGCGAACACGCGTACCGATGCGTACGGCGGCTCGCTGGAAAACCGGCTGCGGTTCCTGCGCGAAGTCACGCAGGCGCTGATCGACGGCACCGGCGACGCGTCGCGCGTCGGCATCCGCCTCGCGCCGCTGACCACGCTGAACGGCTGCGTCGACGACGATCCGGAAACCACCTACCTCGCCGCCGCGAAACTGCTCGGCGAACTCGGCGTCGGCTACCTGCACATCGCGGAAGCCGACTGGGACGACGCGCCGCTGATGCCGGTCGCCTTCAAGCAGCAACTGCGCGCCGCGTTCCCGGGTGTGCTGATCTATGCCGGCGCGTACACCGCCGAGCGCGCCCGCGAAGCGATCGCCGCCGGCTGGGCCGACCTCGTCGCCTTCGGCCGCCCGTTCGTCGCGAACCCCGACCTGCCCGAGCGGCTGCGCACCGGCGCCGCGCTCGCGCCGCACGATCGCAACACGCTGTTCGGCGGGGGCGCCCGAGGCCTGACCGACTATCCGACGCTCGCGCAAGCCGCGGCGTAACACGCTACGGGAATCTGAAATGAAAACAACGCTCGCCCGGCTCGCGCTCGCCGCGATCCTGCCGTTCGCGGTCGCGCAAGCGGCCCACGCCGCCCCGTCCGCTCCGGCGGCCGACTGGTATCCGTCCGTCTATGGCGCGAACGACGAAATCGGCGCGGCCAACCTGCTGACGCCCGACGTCGTCAAGCAGGCGGTCGGCCTCGTGAAGGTCGGCAAGGCCTATCCGTTGGCCGTGCCGGTGGACAAGAACCTGCCGGCGTTCCGTCACCGCAGCTTCCGGCTGTACAACGTGCAGGTCGGCCAGCAGGCCGGCAAGAGCCTCGGTCCGAACAAGTTCACGTTCAACGACGAACTCGTCAACGCATGGACCGGCGTCGGCACGCAGCTCAACGGCATCGGCCACATCGGCATCGACAACGTGTACTACAACGGCAACCGCGCGGCCGATTTCGTGACCGTCGACGGCGTGAAGAAGCTCGGCGTCGAGAAGGTGCCGCCGATCGTCACGCGCGGCGTCGTGCTCGACATGACTGCCTACTACGGCAAGCCGATCGTGCCGGGCGGCACCGAGTTCACGGTCGCCGACATCCAGGCCGTGCTGAAGAAGCAGGGGCTGACGCTGCGCAAGGGCGACGTCGTGCTGTTCAACACCGGCTGGCTGGAGCTGGTCGGCAAGGACGACAAGCAGTTCCTCGAGGTCGAGCCCGGCATCGGCATGGAAGCCGCGAAATGGCTGGCCGACCAGGGGATCGTCGCGTTCGGCGGCGACACGTGGGCGTCGGAGGTCTATCCGAATCCGCACACGCGGGACGAATTCCCGATCAACCAGTACATGCTCGCGAAGCGCGGCATCTACAACCTGGAACTGATCGACAGCCGCGCGCTGGTGCGCGACAAGGCGTGGGAATTCCTCTTCGTGCTCGGCCAGCCGCTGTACGTCGGCTCCACGCAGGTCAACATCAATCCGGTCGCGATCCGCTGATCGCGCGCGCCCTGCGGCAATCGCGGCGACTATCGCCGCGATTGTCATTTCCGTATTGCAGCCTGTGCGATAGGCGTCTAACGTTGACGGGATCGACGCCGTACGACCGTCACCCGACTTGAAAGGACGCCCCGTCATGCCAAGCCGCTCCCTGACACGCGACATGCTGCCGGCCCTTGCGGCCAGTCTTTCCCTGTCGGCTTTCACCGCGCCCGCACACGCCGACGAGGCCGCCGGCCTCGCGCCGCCGGCACCGGCCACGCCGGTGCTGACGACCACCGCGACCGGCGTGCAGATCTATGCGTGCGAATACGATGCCGACCACCGGCTCGCGTGGGCCTTCAAGCGCCCGGAGGCGATGCTGTTCGATGAAAGCGGCACGCTCGTCGTGCGGCACGGCGCGGGGCCGTCGTGGGAAGCGCTCGACGGCAGCCGCATTACCGGCAAGAAGCTCGCGGAAATGCCGAGCGCAAGCGCGGCCAGCGTTCCGCAGCTGCTGCTCGCGGCGGCGCCGGCCGCAACCGGCACGCTCGCCGGCGTGCGCTTCGTGCAGCGGCTCGACACGGCGGGCGGCACGCCGCCGGCCGCGACGTGCACGACCGAGCATGCGGTCGGCCGCTTCCCGTACTTCGCGCGCTACGTGTTCCTGAAGTGACACGCACGGCGTCGCAAGCGACGGGCATCATCCCGTCGCCTTTCGACGTGTCCCAATTCAATCAGTGATCCTATATTCGATGCGGGGAAGCGTGAAATCGCCGACACCCTCGTTCCGTCTGGTCAGCGTGTCCGCATCGACAATTCGACGTCGCCGCCGAACGGCACCGACAGATAGCCGTTTTCCGGTGCGCGCACGTAAGCAAGGTAGTCGGGGCTGTATTCCGCGTTGTCGGCCACGACGAACGCTCCCGCCCTGAGCCGCGGCTCGACCAGCGCGAGAATCTCCGGATACAGCGCCTTCGCTCCGTCGAGCAGCAGCAGATCGACCGCATCCGGCAGATCGTTAGCCAGCGTACGCAGCGCATCGCCTTCGCGAATCTCCACGAGATCAGCCAATCCTGCCGCCGTCAGGTTCGCCTGTGCGCGCACGACCTTCGACGGTTCAAACTCGCTCGTAATCAGCCGCCCGCCGCCGTTGTCGCGCAGCGCGGCCGCGAGATGCAGCGTCGAAATGCCGAACGACGTACCGAATTCGACGATTGCCGTCGCGCCGCCGCTGCGCGCGAGCATGTACAGCAGCATGCCCGTCTCGCGCGACACGGGAAGCGGGTAGTCCTTCAGGCGCGCATACAGATCGGCGTAGTCCGTCTTGCTGCGCATCAGCCGCGCTTGCTCGTCGCGCGACACGTTGGCGAAGGCCGGGCTCGTCGCGGGCGACGACGCGTCGGCTTCGTCGAACAGGCGCGCCAGCAGCGAAGCCAGCGGGTCGAGCATCAGGGTGGTCATGCGATATCTCCGGTAGCGGTTGAGTGCGTCGTTGCACCCGACTAGAATATGACGAACTATTCAGGTTTTACTATTCGCATTGGCAAACCGCTCATGACCGACCGCCGAAACGCCCCGATCGCCACGCGCAAGCAGCCTCGGCAGGCGCGCTCGACCCGTCTCGTCGAGGACGTCCTGCAGGCGGCTATTCAGGTTTTGGCGAGTGAAGGTGCGCAGCGCTTCACGATGGCGCGCGTGGCCGAGCGGGCCGGCGTGAGCGTCGGCTCGCTGTACCAGTACTTCCCGAACAAGGCGTCCGTGCTGTTCCGGCTCCAGCACGACGAGTGGCGGCAGACGTACGACATGCTGTGCGGGATACTGCAAGACACGCGAAAGACGCCCCCGGAGCGGTTGCGCACCGCCGTCCACGCGTTCATCCGTTCGGAATGCGACGAGGCGCCGATGCGCATCGCCCTCGACGATGCCGCCCCGCTCTATCGCGACGCTCCCGAGGCGCGGGAAGTGAAGGTCGAGGGCAACCGCGCATTCAGCGCGTTCATGCGCGAAGCGCTGCCCGACGTGCCTGACGCGACGCATGTGCTCGCGTGCGAGCTGATCCTGACGACGCTCACCACGGGCGGCAAGGCGTTCTCCGAAACGGCGCGCACGCCGGCGGAAATCGATGCCTATTCGGCCGCGATGGCCGACATGTTCTGTGCGTATCTCGCGCATCTCGCGCACGCTTGAGGCCCGTGCCGACACGGAAACCGCGCACGCGCGCCGGCTGCATCGTCCGGATGCAGGTTGCGCACGGCGATGAACCCCGTCACCCGCCCCGGTTCGCACCGGCTTCCTGATTCATCCTGAAAGCAGTTCGTAAAATCCAATGCCTCGCCCGCTGGCGCCCCGCCCGTCGACCCTGCATTCAAATAGTCGCCTTAACGGATTCGAACTAGGCGTATACACGCGGATCGACACGACGGAGCCCCGTTGCACGCCGATATAAGCGCTGCGACATGCGCTGCATGCTCTTCGCCCGATGGGACGTGATGGGCGGCTCGCCTAACCTTCGCTACGGCAAAGCACACGTGACGGGGTCGCCCACACCACGCGTCGTCCGACGCGACACCCTCGCGATCGTCTCGATTCGCACGTAACGACACGCATCACGCGTCATGCGTCCCCACGACGTTGCCGAACAATCCCAACTAGATACGAGACACCCTGACGACGGTTCGCTACGGGCCGTTTCAGCATGCTGATAAAGGAGCAAGCTCATGAGTGATACCCCGGTGCAGCCGACGGTCGGCGTCGGCGCGGAAGAAACTGACTTTGGCACCAAGGGAGTCATCGACCGCTACTTCGGCATTGCGTCGCGCGGCAGCACGCAGCGCCGCGAGATCATTGCCGGCGTGACCACCTTCCTCGCGATGGTCTATTCCGTGTTCGTCGTGCCCGGCATGTTCGGCAAGGCCGGCTTCGACACGAGCGCCGTGTTCGTCGCGGTGTGTCTCACCACCGCGTTCGGCTCGCTGCTGATGGGCCTGTGGGCGAAGCTGCCGATCGCGATCGGCTGCGCGATCTCGCTGACCGCGTTCACCGCGTTCGGCCTCGTGCTCGGCAAGGGGCTGCCTCCGACGGTCGCGCTCGGCGCCGTGTTCCTGATGGGCCTCGTGTTCACCGGCATCTCGATCACCGGCGTGCGTTCGTGGATCCTGCGCAATCTGCCCGCGGGCGTCGCGCACGGCACCGGGATCGGCATCGGCCTGTTCCTGCTGCTGATCGCGTCGAACGACGTCGGCCTCGTGATCAAGAACCCGGGCGCCGGCCTGCCGGTCTCGCTCGGCCAGATCACCGCGTTCCCGGTCATCATGTCGGTCATCGGCCTCGCCGCGATCTTCGGCCTCGAAAAACGTCGCGTGCCGGGCGGCATCCTGCTCGTCGTGATCGCGATCTCGGTGTTCGGCCTGATCTTCGATCCGGGCGTGAAATACCGCGGCATCTTCGCGCTGCCGTCGCTGAGCGCGCCGGGCCACGCATCGCTGATCGGCGCGATGGACATCAAGGGCGCGCTGTCGATGGCCGTGCTGCCGAGCGTGCTCGCGCTGGTGATGACCGCCGTGTTCGATGCGACCGGCACGATCCGCGCGGTCGCGGGCCAAGCCGGCCAGCTCGACGAGAACGGCCGCATCATCAACGGCGGCCGTGCGCTGACCGCCGATTCGATCAGCTCGATCTTCTCCGGTTTCCTCGGCGGCGCGCCGGCGGCGGCCTACATCGAGTCGAGCGTCGGCGTGGCCGCCGGCGCGAAGACGGGCCTCGCGGCGGCCGTGGTCGGCCTGCTGTTCCTCGTCGTGATGTTCTTCTCGCCGCTCGCGGGCCTCGTGCCGTCGTACGCCACCGCACCGGCGCTGATGTACGTCGGCCTGCTGATGCTCGGCAGCGTGAGCAAGCTGCACATGGACGACATGGTCGACGCGATGTCGGGCCTCGTGTGCGCGGTGTTCATCGTGCTGACCGCGAACATCGTGACGGGCATCATGCTCGGCTTCTCGACGCTCGTGATCGGCCGCCTCGCCAGCGGCGAATTCCGCAAGCTCAACGTCGGCACCGTGCTCATCGCGGCCGTGCTCGTCACGTTCTATCTCGGCGGCTGGGCCATCTGAGCCCGGGACATGCGCGACGTCGCCTGCAGAAGGGCGGCGCGCATCGGGACGACATCGTCTCCTCCACCATCGTCGTTGATGGTCTCCAGGCCTGGGAACGCGAGTTTCCAGGCTTTTTTTGTCCGTGCGGCGCAGCGTGACGCGCTCCGTGAAAACGGCGCGACGCCCGTTCGCGCCCGGTGCTACGATCGCGTTTTGCCTTCAGGAGTCGCGATGAACACCCTCGGCATCGTCTCCGAATCGAGCACCCGGGCCTCGGCGCGCAAGCCGCCGTTCATTCCGTCGTTCGGCTTCCACGAAGTGCACGAATCGCAGCCGATCGGCGCGCCGCCCGCGCGCATCATCGACGTCGTCGCGTCGCTCGACATGCGCGCCGATCCCGTCATCGACACGCTGCTGACGGTGCGCGAATTCCCGGCGGCCATCGCCGGCGCGCTGCGCAACGTACCGGCCGGCCCCGGCCGCGCGCGCTTCGGCTTCGACGCCTTCACGCCGCTTCATCGCGACGACACGTCGCTGTCGCTCGGCTTGATCGGGCGCTTCTGGCGCCCGGCGCCCGACGTGCGCACCATCGCCGATGCCGATGCCTTCGTCCGGCACGACGACCCGCGCGACGCGAAGCTGGTACTCCGGTTCGAGGTGGTCGGGCTCGCCTCGGGCGCGCACATCCTGCGCACCGAAACCTTCGTCCATTGCCCGAGCGCACGCACGCGCTGCCTGTTCGCGCCGTACTGGCTCGCGATCCGGCTGGGAAGCGGCTGGATCCGGCGTCGTACGCTGGCGGCGGTCGAGCTCGCGCTGGCCTGATTCGCCGCGTCAGAACGGCTTGATCACGGCCAGCCCGACGACGAGCGCCATCGCGACGAGCGCCACGCCCGCCGTCTGCCCGAGCCACGGCGCCGGCACGACGACGAGATCGTCGCGCGCCATGCGCCGCAGCGTGCCGGCCAGGACTCCGTGCAGCACCGACAGCGCGACGACGATCGCGAGCTTCACCAACAGCCATGCGGTGCCGAACCAGTGACCGCTCAGCGCGAGCGCGATGCCGGCGATCCACACGATCGCGAGCGCGGGCGCCGTCACCGTGCGATCCCAGCGCCGCACCGCGCGATGCACGGCGAGGTTCGCGATCCGGACCGCGACCGACGACAACAGCAGCCCGCCGACGAACGTGACGACGGCGGCCAGATGCACGGCCTTCAGCACCAGGTAGATCATCGCGCGTGCCGCCTGCGCGCGATCCAGCCGGCGCTCGCCAGCCCCGCAAACGGCACGACGGCCGACAGCACGAGCCGCGCGACCTCGCCCTTGCTCCACAGCCCGCTCGACGCGGTGCCGACCACCGCCCACACGTACATCGCGAACGCGATGCCGTGAATCGGGCCCATGATCGATACCGCGACCGGATAACCGGCCAGATGCTTGAGCGGCACGGCCACGCACACCAGCGCGACGAGGGTGGTCGCCTCCAGCAGCGACAGGTATTGCAGGTTCCGCAACGCGTTGCGATCGTCTTGTGTCATCGGCAGGGCTCCAGGTAGTCCGCGGCGATTGTCGCGTGTAGTGCGGGTTCGAGCCATTGGCTAGAATGACATCTTTCAACGGATTCTGGCCACGGCCACGAATGCCATGCACACGGTCGCCGTGCTTGCTTTGCCCGATGTCGTCCCGTTCGATCTGGGTGTCGCGTGCGACACGTTCGCGCGCGTGCGGGCGCCCAACGTCGCGCAGGCGTACCGTGTCCGCGTGTGCAGCGACCAGCCGCGCGTCGGCGGCGACCTGTTCGAGCTGCGCCCGCCGTTTCGCCTCGATGCGCTGGCCGACGCCGACACGATCATGGTTCCCGGCACCTCCGTGCCGCTCGCGCCGACGTCGCGCCGCGTGCTCGACGCGCTGCACGCGGCGGCAGCGCGCGGCTGCCGGATCGCGTCGATCTGCAGCGGCGCGTTCGTGCTCGCGGAAGCCGGGCTGCTCGACGGCCTGCGCGCGACGACGCACTGGCTCGCGGCCGCCGAACTCGCGCGCCGCTACCCGAACGTCGACGTCGATCCGAACGTGCTGTTCGTCGACAACGGGCGGATCCTGACGTCGGCCGGCGCGGCGGCCGGCCTCGATCTGTGCCTGCACATGATCCAGGCCGACTATGGCGCGGCGGTCGCCGTCGATGCCGCCCGCAGCGCGGTGGCGCCGCGCGTGCGCGAAGGCGGGCAGGCGCAGTTCATCGCGCCCGAATGGCCGGCCGGCGGCGACGGGCTGCACGACCTGCTGGACTGGCTGCACGCGAACCTGCGCCAGCCGCTGACGCTCGACGCGATCGCGCGCAAGGCGTCGACGAGCGTGCGCACGCTGACGCGGCGCTTCCAGGAGCAGACCGGCACGTCGCCCGGCCAATGGCTGCAGACCGCGCGCGTGCGGCATGCGCAGCAGTTGCTGGAGGTGACCGAGCTGTCGATCGAACATGTGGCGACGGAAGCCGGGTTCGGTTCGGTCACCGCGTTTCGCGAGCGCTTCGCGCGCATCGTCGGCACGTCGCCACAGCGCTATCGGCAGGCGTTCCGCGCGCGCGCCGATGCGTGACGTCGTCCGGATCGCCGCCTGAAGCATGAACCCGCCGCCCCCTTTCGCGCCAACCGGACCCGACCGATGACCCGCATCCGCAATCCCCTGAACATCGCGCAGCTCCAGGCGTTCGTCTCCGCCGCGCACCTGAAGAGCCTGCGCGCCGCCGCGCGCGAACTCGGCGTCACGCAGCCGGCGATCACGCATACGATCCGCGAACTCGAAACGGCGCTCAACGCGGAGCTGCTCGCGCGCAGCGTGCGCGGCGTCGAGCTGACCGCCTGCGGCGAGGCGCTGCTGCCGCGCGCCGAGCAGTTGCTCGGCGACGTCCGCCGCACGGTCGAGGCCGTCGAGCAGGTGAAAGGCGAGATGTCGGGCCGCGTCGCGGTCGGCACGATGCCGTCGATCGCGCTGACCGCGCTGCCGCACGCGGTGACGGCGTTCCGCCGGTCGATGCCGAACGTCAGCCTGCATCTGGAGGAAGTGACGGTGCCCGACGCGCTCGCGCAGTTGCGCAACGGCACGCTCGACATCGCTGCAATGCACCATGTGCCCGCGCTCGACCGCGATTTCACGCAATTGCCGCTGCTGTCGACCGAATTCACGATCGTGATGCGCGACGGCCACCCGCTCGCGCACGCGCGCCGGTTAGAGGAACTGCTCGACGCCGAATGGATCGTCACCGTCGGCGCCGAGCAGTTTCCGCACAGCGTGATGGTCGGGATGTTCGAGGCGCACGGGCTGCCGCTGCCGAAACGTCTGCTGCGCTCGCCGATGTCGTTCGCGGTGACGCTCGGGCTCGTCGCGCGCTCGGACGTGATCGGCTGCTTCACGCGCCCGCTCGCCGCGATGGTCGCGCCGCTCGGCATCCGCACGGCCGAACTGGACGAAAGCATGCCACGCTTCGACCTGTCGATCATCGCGCGGCGCGACCTGCTGCCCACGCCCGCCGTGTCGCACTTCGTCACCTGCCTGCAGCGCGCGGTCAACGAAACGCTCGGCTGAATCGTTCCTGTGGATGAAACGGCGGCGCACCCGGCGCGCCGCCGCCGGGCCCGGTATCGGGGCTTGTCCTAGGCGCCCCGCCGGTATTTTGTCTTGATAATCTTGCGCACGTCGCGCGCCCCCATCGGGCGGGCGAAACGGACTGTCCGACGCGAAGCCGCGGCGGGCCGAAGGCTTACGGCGCGGCACAACCGCGCACCCATCGAACAAAACGAGGAGTCACCGAGTGAAAAAGATTCTTGCGGCTGTGACCGTCGCCCTGCTCGCCGTATCGGCCGGCAGCGCGTACGCGAAGGACTGGTCGACCGTGCGGTTCGGCGTCGACGCAAGCTACCCGCCTTTCGAATCGAAAGGCGCCGACGGCAAGGTGGTCGGCTTCGACGTCGATCTCGGCAATGAAATCTGCCGCCGCATGAACGCGAAGTGCGTGTGGATCGAAAACGACTTCGACGGGATGATCCCGGCGCTGAAGGCCCGCAAGTTCGACGGCGTGCTGTCGTCGATGTCGATGACGCCGGCGCGTCAGGAACAGATCGCGTTCTCCGCGAAGCTGTTCAACACGCCGACGCGCCTCGTCACGAAGAAGGGCACGGGCCTGATGCCGACGGCCGAATCGCTGAAGGGCAAGTCGGTCGGCGTCGAGCAGGGCACGATCCAGGAAACCTACGCGAAGACGTACTGGGCCTCGAAGGGCGTGAACGTCGTGCCTTACCAGAACCAGGACCAGGTCTACGCCGACCTGATCTCCGGCCGTCTGGACGGCGCGCTGCAGGACGCGGTGCAAGCCGAGATCGGCTTCCTGAAGACCCCGCGCGGCGCGAACTTCGACTTCGCCGGCAAGGATCTCGACGATCCGAAGACGCTCGGCAACGGCGCCGGTATCGGCCTGCGCAAGGAAGACACCGACCTGAAGGCGAAGATCGACGGCGCGATCGCCGCGATGCGCAAGGACGGCACGTACGACAAGATCGCGAAGAAGTACTTCGATTTCGACGTCTACGGCAAGTAATACGGCCGACGAACGCGCGATTCGGCGCGACGGGAACGGGCTCCGCACGGAGCCCGTTTTTTTTTGCGCACGACGCGGGCGCCGTTATTTTTTCCGCGCCAAGCTGATGATTCTCAACGGAAAACCGCTTGTTCTGGCGCCGGTTTGATGGCGGCGACGAAGGCAACGTACAATCGTTCTTCCACGCACACGGATCATTCGCGGCTGCGCCGCACTCCCCCCATCATGCAAACGCAGACCCATCCGCTGATTTCCCCCGCCGTCGGCACCGAACGCCAGATCACCAGCTTCCACTACGGCCCGCGCGGCGGCAAGAAGGTCTACATCCAGTCGTCGCTGCACGCGGACGAGTTGCCCGGCATGCTGGTCGCCACGCTGCTGCGCCGCAAGATCGCCGCGCTCGAGACGGCCGGCAAACTGCGCGGCGAAGTCGTCATCGTGCCCGTGCCCAACCCGATCGGCCTGTCGCAACACGTGTTCGGCGATCATCTCGGCCGCTTCGAGCTCGGCTCGATGCAGAACTTCAACCGTAACTTCTACGATCTCGCGGCGCTCGTGCTGCCGCGCGTCGAAGACCGCCTCACGAACGACGCACAGCGCAATCTCGCGGTCGTACGCACCGCGATGCGCGAAGCGCTCGACGAACAGAAACCGCGCACCGAACTCGACTCGCAGCGCCTCGCGCTGCAGAAGCTGTCGTTCGACGCCGACATCGTGCTCGACCTGCACTGCGACAGCGATGCGGTGATGCACCTCTACACGAACCCCGACCTCTGGGAAGACGTCGAACCGCTGGCGCGCTACCTCGATGCGCAGGCGTCGCTGCTCGCGCTGAATTCGGTCGGCAATCCATTCGACGAAATCCACAGCTTCTGCTGGTCGGATCTGCGCAGCCGCTTCGGCGACCGCTTCCCGATCCCGAACGGCGCGATTTCCGTCACGGTGGAACTGCGCAGCGAGCGCGACGTGTCGTACGAGTTCGCCGAAAAGGATGCCCAGGCGATCGTCGAATACCTGACCGAGCGCGGTGTCGTCGAAGGCACGCCGGCGCCGCTGCCGCCGCTCGCGCATCCGGCCACGCCGCTCGCGGGCACCGATCCGCTCGTCGCGCCCGTGTCGGGCGTGATCGTGTTCCGTACGCCGGTCGGCGTGATGATCGAGGCCGGCCAGGTCGTGGCCGACATCGTCGATCCGCTGACCGATCGCGTCGTCACGCTGAAGAGCAGCGTGTCGGGCGTGCTGTACGCGCGCCAGATCGTCCGTTTCGCGACGGCCGGCATGGAAGTCGCGCGCATCGCCGGCGCGACCGCGATCCGCACCGGTTCGCTGCTGTCGGCCTGAGCCTGGACGCCCGGCCCGCGCGCCGGGCCGCGGCGCGCCTCGCCGGCCCTCGCCTGCGTCAAACGAAATCGCCCGCTTGCGCGGGCGATTTGCTTTCCGAAGCGCGCGTCGCGCCGCCGATACCGTGTCGCCGGCCGCTACGCGCGAAGACCGCTCAGAACGCCGGCACGATCGCGCCGCCGAACTTCTGGTCGATGAACTTGCGCACGTCGTCCGATTCATAGGCCGCGACGAGCTTCTTCACCCACGGCTTGTCCTTGTCCTGCGCGCGCACCGCGATCAGGTTCGCGTACGGCCCGCGCAGATCCTCGATCGCGATCGCATCCTTCACCGGCGTGAGCCCGGCCTTGACCGCGTAGTCGGTGTTGATCGACGCGGCGTCGACGTCGGGCAGCGCGCGCGGCAGTTGCGCGGCGTCGAGTTCGACGATCTTGATCTTCTTCGGGTTCTCGGCGACGTCGAGCGGCGTCGCGTTCACGCCATTCGTGCCGACGCCCGGCTTCAGCTTGATCACCCCGTATTTCTGCAGCAGCAGCAGCGCGCGGTTGCCGTTCGACGGATCGTTCTGGATCCCGACCTTCGCGCCGACCGGCAAATCCTTCAGCGACTTGAGCTTCTTCGAATAGAAACCCATCGGCGCGGTATAGGTGAGCCCGACGTTGACTATCTTGTAGCCGCGCTGCTTGATCTGGCTGTCGAGGAACGGCTGGTGCTGGAAGCCGTTCGCATCGAGATCGCCGGAATCGAGCGCCGCGTTCGGCTGCACGTAGTCGTTGAATTCGATGACCTTGATCGCGAGGCCTTCGCGCGCGGCGACCTTCGTCACTTCGGTCCAGATCTGCGCGTCGGGGCCGCTCATCGTGCCGATCTTCAGCGTTTGCGGGTCGGCGTGCGCGGCGGACGCGGCGAATGCCAGCGCGGCGGCGAGTACGCCGAGGCCGGTCAGGATCGAATGTCGCATGGGGTGTCCTCTTGTCCCGTGTCGTTTGTTGGAGCACGGATCGTGGCACGGGGCCCGAGCGCCACCAACCAAGCTTATTTCATGTGCATATTCCTGATCGAGGTCGAACGACAGACAAATTCGGTATAACCCCGGATGTACATCCCGGGCAGAATTTAGGGCCTGCTTGCATAGGGAACGTGCATTCCCGTGGATTGAATTTTTAGTTTGGGGTTGCCACGAGAACGGCCGCTCGCCGCGTTGCGCTCCTTGCGAATACGCGAGTATTCGCGGCGTCGCGCGCCTCGCGAGCGGCCGTTCTCGTGGCAACGCATGCACGTTCCCTATGCAAGCAGGCCCTAATGTCGCATCGGCACCACACATTCTTCATATGACAGTCGCTGTCATATTCATTACGTGGCCCGCCGATAAAGTTGCGCCGGTCCGTGAAAGCGCCCGCAGAGAGCGCCGGAACCGCAACTGGACACGCCATTTATTCGCTCGGAGAATCCTTTGAACAAGAAACTGTTGACCATCGCCGCCCTGGCAGCAACGGCCGGCACGGCACACGCACAAAGCAGCGTGACCCTGTACGGCGTCATCGATGCCGGTATCAGCTACGTGAACCACAGCAAGACCGCCAACGGCGGCACGGGCAAGCTGTTCAAGTACGACGACGGCGTGGCCCAGGGCAGCCGTTGGGGCCTGCGCGGCACCGAAGACCTCGGTGGCGGCCTGAAGGCGATCTTCGTGCTCGAAAACGGCTTCAACAGCGGCAACGGCTCGATCGGCCAGGGCGGCGCGATCTTCGGTCGCCAGGCTTACGTCGGCCTGAGCCAGTCGCAATACGGCACGGTCACGTTCGGTCGCCAATACTCGTTCTCGACCGACATCCTCGGTTCGAACTACTCGACGGGCGGCAACACCGTCGCGGGTAACTATGCGTACCACGTGAACGACATCGACCAGCTCACGTCGAGCCGCATCAACAACGCCGTGAAGTTCCAGAGCGCGAACTATTCGGGCTTCACGTTCGGCGCGTTGTACGGCTTCTCGAACTCGACCGACTTCGCAGGCGCACAGGGCACGGGCACCAACAACACCGGCGGTTCGTCGCGCGCATACAGCTTCGGCCTGAACTACGCGAACGGCCCGATCTCGGTCGGCGCGGCGTACACGGACATCCGTTTCCCGAGCCAGTCGACGCCGGCCTTCTCGACGTCGATCGCGAACCTGAGCACCGGCAACGTCCGCGACCTCCGCACGTACGGCGTGGGTGGCCGCTACGTCTGGGGCCCGGCAACGGCATGGCTGCTGTGGACGCGTACGCAGTTCTCGACGGTGTCGGGCTCGGGCGGCACGTTCTACAACGCATACGAAGCGGGCGCGAAGTACGCATTCACGCCGGCACTGTCGGGCGGCCTCGGCTACACGTACACGAACGCGACGCAAAACGGCAACTCGTGGCACTGGAACCAGGTCAACGGTATCGCCGACTACGCCCTCAGCAAGCGTACGGACGTGTACGGCCTGGTCGTGTACCAGCAGGCTTCGGGCCGCGGCGTGCAAGCGCAGATCGGTTCGAGCACGAGCTACTTCAACACGTCGGGCACGGGTTCGAAGAACCAGATCGCCGCACGTATCGGTATCCGTCACAAGTTCTAAAGCATCCGCTTAACTGTCCGCTCAACCTGCGGATCACGACGGCAAAAAGCGCCCCGCTCCACGCGGGGCGCTTTTTTATGGGCTTTTAAGTTTCGCTTAATTCTGGGCTGAGAGGATGCTCTCACCCCCCCTGTTGGCCGCCTGAGCATCGGCGGCTTTTTTTTTAAACGCCGACGGCGCCGCCATCGATTGCCCACAAGACAGGATCGGAGGCCATGATGATCGAAGATACCGTTTTCAGCCATCTGCACGCGATTCTGACGTGCCAACACTCGCTGCCGGTCCAGAGCTGCCGCGTCTCGGTCGAAATGCAGCGCCCCTGGGGCCGCCCGTATCGCCTCGTCGAATGGACGATGCATCTCGACGCCCCCGCGCGGCGCCAGATCGTGCCGGCCGAATCGACCGACGAAGAGATCGCCGAGGTCGTCGCGTCGCACGTGCCGGGCCGGCTTTACGGCGACGGCCGGCTGCAGTTCTGAACGCGTCTGCGCGCCACCCGCTTCCCGTCTTTCGGCCGCGCCGCACGCGTCGTGCGGCAGTCGGTCTCGTTTGACGCGGCAACGAAACCTGCTACGCTGCGCGTTTTCGTCCACGCAACACACGATGGAAAACGCATTCAACGAACGTGGCGTCATGGTCACGCGCAACGGCCTGTCGGCCGCCGGGCAGGTATTCGCACTGCGTGACATCCGCCACGTCGACGTCGTCAAGATTCCGAAGAACCGTCTCGTGCCGTCGCTGATCTCGCTGATCGGCGCGGCCATCGCCGTCGCAGGCGGCATCGCCGCATCGAGCGCCGCGCTCGTGGTCGGCGTGATGCTCGCCGTGGTCGGCTACCTCGCGTGGACCACGCAGGACATCACGTATCGGCTGATGGTCGAGATGCCCGACGGCAAGCGCGAAGCGCTGTCGAGTGTCGACGCCGAGTTCGTCGAACGCGTCGCGCAGGTCGTGCGCGACGCGCAGTCCGCCACCGCAGCCGGCTGATTCCGTTCGCCTTCGTGCCCGCGCCGGCTCGCGCGGGCAGGATGCACGCCGCGAATGTCGGTTCGCGCGGCGTTCGCGTTGAAGCGCGCGGCGCCCGCCGCGCGCCGCCACCCCCTCCCCGCCACTGCACGCGCCGACCGCCTAGTATGGAAAGAGCGGCTCGCCGCCGCATCGTCCGAGGAGGCCAGCATGAACGCTCAATCGCTGTCCGGCATGCTTCGCGCGCAGGAACTGCTGATCGTGTCGATGATCCGCGCGCTTCCCCCTGATGCACGCCGTGCGCTCGTCGAGCTCTACACCGACCAGATCGCGTTCGCCGAACAGGCCGGTATCGAAAGCCACGGCGATCGCGCCACGCACGACGCGTTCATCGCGCATGCGCGCAACCTGCTGATCCGCATCGAAGCGCTGGCCTGAGTTTCTCGAGACTTCCCCCGGCTCGCCCGAGCCGCGCAGGCGAGCGCTCACTCGCATGGGCCGTCTGGCGTCCTTGTACTGATAATAATTCTCATTTACACTGTTAAAGTTGTCAGTTGCCTTTCACATCGCCGTTTGCCGCCTGTCGCGCGCAAACGGGCCAGCCAGGTGAACGCGTCACCCAGCCAGCCTTCGGGCTTGTTATCGTCAATGGGAGACCACCTGTGCATTGCTATACGCTGGCGCGGCGGCCGATCTGTGCCGCGCTGTTCGGCGCGTTCGGCCTGTCCGCCGCCCCGGCTCACGCCGATTCGTCGCCGCAAGGCGCCACCCCGCCGTCCTCCGTCCTGACCACCGCGGCCGCCTCCACGCGCGGCGACGCGGCGCTGCTCGATCCCGTCACCGTCACGGCCACCCGCACCGCCACCGCGGCGAGCCGCACGGCAGCGTCCGTGTCGGTGATCACCGACGAGGATCTCGAAGAGCAGCAGGCCACCAACATCAAGGACGCACTGCGCTACGAGCCGGGCATCACGGTGCGCCGCACCGCGTACCGTCCCGGCAGCGCCGCGCTCGGCGGCGGCCGCGACGGCGATTCGAGCATCAACATCCGCGGCCTCGAAGGCAATCGCGTGCTGCTGATGGAAGACGGC
This sequence comes from Burkholderia sp. IO2, assembly GCF_029522185.1. NCBI lineage: Bacteria > Pseudomonadati > Pseudomonadota > Betaproteobacteria > Burkholderiales > Burkholderiaceae > Burkholderia > Burkholderia sp. IO2. Next base: position 62,153 of record NZ_JAKWFH010000040.1, read on the forward strand.
ATCCGCCTGCCGAACGCGTTCTCGTTCGGGCCGCTCGAAGCGGGCCGCGGCGACTACGCGGATCTCGACACGCTCAAGCGCATCGAGATCCTGCGCGGGCCGGCGTCGGCGCTCTACGGCAGCGACGGCCTGACCGGCGCGGTGAACTTCATCACGAAGGACCCGCGCGACCTGCTGTCGGTCTACAACAAGCCTTACTACTTCTCGTTCCGGCCGAGCTACGACTCGACCGATCGCAGCATCGGCGCGACCGTGTCGGCCGCGGGCGGCAACGATCGCGTCCAGGGGATGATCATCGCCGACGGCCGGCGCGGCCACGAGGTCGACACGCGCGGCGGCAACAACACGGCAAGCACGCTGCGCACGACGTCGAACCCGCAGGACGTGTATTCGGAATCGCTGCTCGGCAAGCTCGTGCTGACGCCGACCACGCGCGACACGATCAAGTTCACCGCCGAAACGGTGCAGCGGCGCGTAAGCACCGACGTGCTGTCGGCGATCAATGCGCCGACCACGCTCGGCCTCACGACCCACGACCGGCTCGAACGCAACCGCTTCAGCGTCGACTACGACTTTCGCGACGACGCGCTCCGCTGGTTCCAGACCGCCCACGTGCAGTTCTACTACCAGGACGCGAAGCAGGATCAATACGCGTTCGAGACGCGCGGCAAGCTGCCCTCGCGTTCGCGCGACAACCAGTACAAGGAACGCACGTTCGGCGGCGCCGCGTTCGCCGAGAGCGGCTTCGCGACCGGCCCGCTCGCGCACAAGCTGCTGGTCGGCGTGGACGGCAGCCTGTCGCGCGTGACCAACCTGCGCGACGGCACGGTGCCAGGCGTCGGCGAAGCGTTCCCGAACAAGGCGTTCCCCGACACCGACTACACGTTGTTCGGCGCGTTCGTGCAGGACCAGATCGGCTACGGCCGCCTGCTCGTCACGCCGGGCCTGCGCTTCGACACGTACCGGCTGAGCCCGACCGAGAACGATCCGCTGTTCACCGGCAAGGCCGTGTCGACGAACGCGAACGAACTGTCGCCGCGCGTTGCCGTGCTCTACGAGATCACGCCCGCGGTCATTCCGTACGTGCAGTACGCGCACGGCTTCCGCGCGCCGACGCCCGACCAGGTGAACAGCAGCTTCTCGAATCCGGTGTACGGCTACACGTCGATCGGCAATCCGAACCTGAAGCCCGAAACCAGCGACACGTTCGAAGCCGGCCTGCGCGGCAAGGCCGGCACCGGCTACGGCATCGTGCGCTACAGCGCGGCCGCGTTCACCGGCCGCTACCGCAACTTCATCTCGCGCACGACGATCGCCGGCAGCGGCCGGCCGGTCGACCCGTTCGTGTTCCAGTACGTGAACTTCGCCGATGCACGCATTCATGGCCTCGAAGGCCGCGCCGAATGGGTGATGCCGAACGGCATCACGCTGAAGACGGCGATGGCGTTCACGAAGGGCTCGACGCAGAACGACGGCGCGGCCAGCCAGCCGCTGAACACCGTGAACCCGTTCTCGGCCGTGTTCGGCGTGCGGTACGAGCCGACCGAACGCTGGTTCGTGCAGACCGACCTGCTGTTCCAGGCCGCCAAACGCGACAAGGACGTCGACAAGTCCGACTGTTCGAACAAGGCGTGCTTCACGCCGCCGTCGTCGTTCGTCGTCGACCTGCGCGGCGGCTACCGCTTCAACAAGCACGTGAGCGCGACGATCGGCATCCGCAACCTGTTCGACCGCAAGTACTGGAACTGGTCGGACGTGCGCGGCATCGCGGACGATTCGCAGGTGCTCGACGCGTATTCGTCGCCCGGCCGCACGGTCGCCGTCAGCATGAAAGTGGATTTCTGATGCGCGTTGCCCGCGCGCCTACCCCAACCGTTACTCGAAGGAGTCCGACATGATGCAATCCGCCCTTCCCGGTCAATCGGCCACGCCGGCCCGCGCGGCCGCCGCGCTGCGCGACGCGTTCATCAAGCTCAAGACCGAGCGTCAGCTGCGCAACCGCGACGTCGCGCAGGCGCTCGGCGTCAGCGAAGGCGAGGCGCTCGCCGCGTTCGTCGGCGAGCACGTCGTGCGGCTCGACGCGCGCTTTCCGGCGATGTTCGAGGAAATGCCGCGCCTCGGCCGCGTGATGGCGCTGACGCGCAACGACACGGCCGTCCACGAAAAGGACGGCGAGTACGCGCAGATGAGCCACGACGGCCCGGTCGGCCTCGCGCTCGGCGACATCGACCTGCGCATCTTCTATCGTCACTGGGTGTCGGCGTTCGCGGTGCGCGACGAGACCGCGCACGGCCCGCTGAAGAGCCTGCAGTTCTTCGACGCGCAAGGTCATGCGATCCACAAGGTCTACCTGCGCGCGCACAGCGATCACGCCGCATACGACGCGTTCGTCGAACGCTGGCGCGCGCCGTCGCAGGAGCCGGGCCTCGAGGTCGCGCCCGCCGCAGCGAAAACGCCCGAGCGCGCCGACACCGAGATCGACGTCGCGGGTTTTCGCGCCGCGTGGGACGCGATGACCGACACGCACCAGTTCTTCGGCATCACGCAACGCTTCGGCGTGAGCCGCATGCAGGCGCTGCGCCTCGCCGATCCGCGCTACGCATATCCGGTCGAAACCGCGCATGCGTTGCGCCACGTGCTCGAACAGGCCGCGAAAAGCGGCCAGCCGATCATGGTGTTCGTCGGCAACGCGGGGATGATCCAGATCCATACGGGCCCCGTCGCGAACGTGCGCGAGGTCGGCGCGTGGATCAACGTGCTCGATCCGGGCTTCAACCTGCATGTGCGCGAAGACCTGATCGCCGCCGCGTGGGTCGTGAAGAAGCCGACGAGCGACGGCATCGTCACGTCGCTCGAACTGTTCGACCGGCAGGGCGACCACGTCGCGCTGCTGTTCGGCGAGCGCAAGCCCGGCAAGGTCGAGCGCGACGACTGGCGCGCGCTCGTCGCGACGCTGCCGGCGGCCGCACGCGGAGCCGCGCGGTGAGCGCGCGGCGGTTCGATCCGCGCCGCCGGTCGCTGCTGGCCGGCGCGGCGGCCGGCGCGCTCGCGGGCGTACTGCCCGGCGGCGTGCTCGCGCAGGGCGTGGTCGCCGCGCCGAAACGCGTGATCGTGATCGGCGGCGCGCTCGCGGAAACCGCATTCGCGCTCGGCGGCGCCGAGACGCCGCGTTACCGGCTTGTCGGCGCCGACACGACGTGCACGTATCCCGACGCCGCGAAGCGCCTGCCGAAGGTCGGCTACCAGCGCGCGCTGTCGGCCGAAGGGCTGCTGTCGCTGCGGCCCGATCTCGTGCTGGCCTCGGCGGAAGCCGGCCCGCCGACGGCGATCGCGCAGGTGAAAGGCGCCGGCGTCACGGTGACGACCTTCGACGAGCGCCACGACGTCGAATCGGTGCGCGCGAAGATCACCGGCGTCGCGCAGGCACTCGACGTGCGCGACGCCGGCGCCGCGCTGCTGCAGCGTTTCGACCGCGACTGGCAGGCCGCGCGCGACGCGGTCGCCGCGCGCGTGCCCGGCGGCGCGCAGCCGCCGCGCGTGCTGTTCGTGCTGAACCATACCGGCACCCAGGCGCTCGTCGCCGGCCAGCGCACGGCCGCCGACGCGATGATCCGCTACGCGGGCGCGCGCAACGCGATGCAGGGCTTCGATCACTACAAGCCGCTGACGACCGAGGCGCTCGCGGCGGCCGCGCCCGACGTCGTGCTGATCTCCGACGAAGGGCTGGCGGCCGTCGGCGGCCACGCCGCGCTGCTCGCGACGCCGGGCTTCGGCGCGACGCCGGCCGGCCGCGCGCGGCGCGTCGTGTCGCTCGACGCGCTGTTCCTGCTCGGCTTCGGCCCGCGCCTGCCGCTCGCCGTCACGACCCTGCACCGACGCCTGTCGGATGCGCTCGCCTGAATCCGGATCGACCCGATGCCCGCTCACGCCTCGCCCTTCAACGCGCCATCGTCCGCCTCGCGCGCCGGCGCCGCGCGCCTCGGCACGTCGCGCCGCTTCGCGCCGTTCGTCCTGGCCGCGCTCGCCATTCTCGTGGGCGTGATGTCCGTCGTCGCGCTGTGCGTCGGCGCGTACCGCATTCCGCTGGCGGAAGCCTGGGCCGCGCTGAGCGGCGACCCGGCCGCGCAGCAGGCGCGCGCGGTGCTGCTCGACATCCGCGCGCCGCGCGTCGTGCTCGCGCTGCTGGTCGGCGGCGGCTTCGGCGCGACCGGCGCCGCGATGCAGGCGCTGTTCCGCAATCCGCTCGCCGATCCCGGGCTCGTCGGCGTATCGAGCGGCGCCGCGCTCGGCGCGACCACGCTGATCGTGCTCGGCCCCGCGCTCTTCGCCGCCCACGCAAGCGCGGCCGCGCTGCCCGTGGCCTCGTTCGCGGGCGGGCTCGCGGTCGCGGCGCTCGTCTACCGGCTGGCCGCGTCGCGCGGCCGGCTCGCGCTGCCGCTGCTGCTGCTCGCCGGCATCGCGATCAATGCGCTGGTCGGCGCAGCGATCGGGCTGCTCACGTTCGTCGCCGACGACGCACAGCTGCGCTCGCTGACCTTCTGGAGCCTCGGCAGCCTCGGCGGCGCGCAATGGCCGACGCTGGCGGCCGTCGCGCCGTGCGTCGCGCTCGGCGGCGTGCTGCTCGTGCGCGAGCGCGACGCGCTGAACGCACTGCAGCTCGGCGAAACCGAAGCGCTGCATCTCGGCGTGCCCGTGCAGCGACTGAAGCGGCGCGTGCTCGTCGCGGTCGCGCTCGCGGTCGGCGCGCTCGTGTCGTGCGCGGGCATCATCGGTTTCATCGGGCTCGTCGCGCCGCATTGCGTGCGCCTCGCGTGCGGCCCCGACCAGCGCATCGTGCTGCCCGGCGCCGCATTGCTCGGCGCGTTGCTGACGCTCGCGGCCGATCTCGCCGCGCGCACGGTCGCCGCGCCCGCCGACATTCCGCTCGGCGTGCTGACCGCGCTGCTCGGCGCGCCGTTCTTCCTCGCGTTGCTGTGGAAGAACCGCGGCGCGCTCGGCGGGTAATTCCTTCTTCACGACGACCATGCTGACTGCCCACCACCTCGACGTCGCCCGCCGGCACGGCACGATCCTGCGCGACCTGTCGCTGTCGATCGAACCCGGCCGCGTGACCGCGCTGCTCGGCCGCAACGGCGCAGGCAAGAGCACGCTGCTGAAAACCTTCGCCGGCGAACTGACCGGCAGCGTCGCGCCGCACGGCGTGCGCGTGACGGGCGACGTCACGCTGAACGGCGAACCGCTCGCACGCATCGACGCGCCGCGGCTCGCGTGCCTGCGCGCGGTGCTGCCGCAGGCCGCGCAGCCGGCGTTCCCGTTCAGCGTCGACGAAATCGTGCTGCTCGGCCGCTATCCACACGCGCGGCGCAGCGGTGCGACGTCGCACCGCGATCGCGACATCGCATGGCGCGCGCTCGAACGCGCGGGCGCCGACGCGCTCGTCGGCCGCGACGTCACGACGCTGTCGGGCGGCGAACTCGCACGCGTGCAGTTCGCCCGCGTCCTCGCGCAGCTGTGGCCCGATCACGACACGACGGAACCCGGCCCGCGTTACCTGCTGCTCGACGAGCCGACCGCCGCGCTCGATCTCGCACACCAGCACCGCCTGCTCGATACCGTGCGCGCCGTCGCGCGCGAATGGCAGCTCGGCGTGCTCGCGATCGTCCACGATCCCAACCTCGCCGCGCGGCATGCGGATGCGATCGCGATGCTCGCCGACGGCACGATCGTCGCGCATGGCGCACCGCGCGACGTGATGACGCCTGCTCATATCGCGCAGTGCTACGGCTTCGCGGTGAAGATGGTGGAAACCGGCGACGGGACGCCGCCGGTGATGGTGCCCGCGTAGCGCGGGCGTGTATCGCATGATCGTTGCATCGCTCTAGGCGGTGCGTTGCCCTGGGCGGCGGCGCACTCTCCCGATCTCTCGCATTGCCCCTGCCAAGGAAATCCCCGTGCCGCTTCCGATGACCCGCATCATCCTGTACGTCCGCGACGTCGCGTTGCTGAAAGCGTTCTATCAACGGCATTTCGCGTTGCCCGTCATCGAGGAAATCGACGGTGAATGGGCCGTGCTCGGCGCGGGCGCGATCGAGCTCGCGCTGCATCGAGCCGGCCCGGCATTCCGTCATGCGGCCGCACCAGCAAGCACGAACGCCAACGCGGCCACCAGCAACGTGAAGCTCGTCTTCACGATCGACGCCGATATCGACGCGTATCGCGACCGGCTCGCCCGCGACGGCGTGACCGTGCGCGATCTGAAGCGCTACGACGGCTTCCCGTACCGGATGGTCGACGGCATCGATCCGGAAGGGAACGTCTTTCAGGTGATGCAGCCGGACTGAATGCCGGCGCGAAAAGCATGGGCGCGCGCGCTCAATGCTCGACATCCGCCGCGCCGAAGCTCCGCATCTTCCAGCCGAGCCGTACGGCGAGCATCCGTATCGAGAAGCCGGCCGCCAGCGCGACGAGCGTCGCGAACCCCGTGTCGATGCCGACATGCTGCATCCCGACATACAGCGAACCCGTGACGAACGCGACGCTCGCGTACAGCTCCTCGCGCAGGATCAGCGGCATCTCGTTGCAGAGTAAATCGCGCAGCATCCCGCCGCACACGCCCGTGATCGCGCCGGCCAGCACGACGATGATCGGCGCCGTGCCGGTCGACGCGCCGATGTCGCAGCCGATGATCGTGAACGCCGCGAGGCCGATCGCATCGACGGTGACGAACAACGTCTTCATCCGCGCGACGTGCCGTGCCGCCCACGACGCGACGGTCGCCGCGACGAGCGTGATCACCAGGTATTCGGGATGTGCGATCCAGCCGAGCGGATAGTGGCCGAGCAGCACGTCGCGCACGGTGCCGCCGCCGAGCGCCGTCACCGCGCCGACGAGCGCGAGGCCGAAGCGGTCCATCCCGCGGCGCATGCCCATCAGCGCCCCCGAAATCGCTTCCGCGACGATCGCAATCAGATAGAGCGTATGCATGGCGCGCGTCAGTCGTCGGTCCGGAACAGGTCGAGCACGCGTTCGCGCTCGGCCGCATCGACGGCGGCAGGCATCGGCTCGTCGCGCTTGCCGTTGTCGGCCGGCGCGTCGGGCGCATCGATGGCCGCCGCGCCGCCGCACGCGAAGCGGCTGCGGATATACGCCGGCACGTCGGCCGTGCACGTGCCGCGCGTGTATTCCGCGTAGACGAAGTCGCCGTCGACGAGCGCGACGTCCTGGGGCGGCATCGCCGCGACCGGCGTGCGCCCGTCGACGGCCGTCTTCATGTAGTCGAGCCAGACCGGCAGCGCGAGCGTCGCGCCGGTCGCGCGCCCCATTGGGCGCGGCGTGTCGTAGCCGAGCCACGCGACCGCGACGATGCCCGACGAATAGCCGGCGAACCATACGTCCTTCGACCCGTTCGACGTGCCCGTCTTGCCGGCCGCGTCGTCACGCCGCAGCGCGAGCGCGCCGCGCGCGGTGCCGGCCCGCACGACGTCGCGCAACATGCTGTCCATCACGAACGCATTGCGCGCCGATACGACCCGCTCGCCCGCCGGCACGGTCGCCTCGTACATCGCGCCGCCGTGACGCTGCTTCACCGACAGGATCAGGCGCGGCTCCATCCGCGTCCCGCCGTTCGCGAACACGCTGTAGGCGCTCGCGAGTTCGAGCGGCGTCACGGCGCCCGCGCCGAGCGCGAGCGGCAGCGACGCCGGATTGCGCTGCGCGTCGAAGCCGAAATGCACCGCGTGCTGCTGCACGTAGCGCGCGTCGGTGGCCTGCATCAGGCTGACCGCGACCAGGTTCTTCGAGCGCACGAGCCCGCGCCGCACCGGGATGAAGCCTTCGTAGCGATTGCCGAAATTGCGCGGACGCCACGGCCGCGCGCCGGTTTCCGCGTGCGTGAGCGTGCGCTGGGTATCGTCGACGAGCACGCCGGGGAAGTAGCCCTTCTCCAGCGCCGCCGAATAGACGAACGGCTTGAAGCTCGACCCCGGCTGGCGATACGCCTGCAGCGCATGGTCGAACACGTTGCGATTGAAATCCGCGCCGCCGACCAGCGCGAGCATGTCGCCGGTGGCCGCATCGAGCGACACGAGCGCGCCTTCGAGCCCGTTGCGCGTCTCGCGCTTCGCGCGCGCCTGGCGGCTCAGCGTGCGCTCGAGCGCGGCTTCGGCCGCGCGCTGGTCGCGCATCGAGATCGTCGTCGTCACGTCGAGGCCGAGCGTGTACGCGTCGTCGTGAAACCGCTCGACCATCATCCGGCGCGCGCGCTCGGCGACGTACGGCGCCGCGACGATGCCGGGCGGCGGCGTGGTCGCCAGCGCGATCGGCGCGTCGACGGCCGCACGATACGTCGCATCGTCGAGTTGCCCGAGCGCGTGCATCCGGCCGAGCACGTAGTTGCGCCGCGCGGTCGCGCGCGCGGGATTGACGACCGGGTTGAACGCGGACGGCGCTTTGGGCAGCCCGGCGAGCACGGCCGCCTCGCCCGCGCTCAGCGCATCGAGCGGCTTGCCGAAGTACACGTGCGCGGCGGCCGCGAAGCCGTATGCGCGCTCGCCCAGATAGATCTCGTTCATGTACAGCTCGAGCAGCTTGTCCTTGCTGTATTCGCGTTCGAGCTTGGCCGCCATCAGGATCTCGGCGAGCTTGCGGCTCAGCACCTTGTCGCGCGTCAGGTAGAAGTTGCGCGCGACCTGCATCGTGATCGTGCTGCCGCCCTGGCCCGGCTGGCCCGTCACGACGTTCGCGAACGTCGCGCGCGCAAGACCGCCGACATCGACCGGGCCGTGCTCGTAGAACTTCGCGTCCTCCGCCGCGAGCAGCGCGTGCCGCATCAGCGGCGGAATGCGTTCGAGCGGCACGAACTCGCGCCGCTCGACGCCGTATTCGGCCAGCAGGTCGCCGTCGCGCGAAAAGATCCGCAGCGGCAGCGCGGGACGATAGACGGCCAGGTGTTCGACGGACGGCAACTGCGTCCAGATGCGATCGATCGTCCATGCGCCGATGCCCGCGCATGCGAGCGTCAGGCCGAGCAGCGCGCCCGCGAGCGTGCGCCAGACGCGGCGGCGGCGCGGCGGTGCGGATGGCGGCGCGGGCGGCGGCGATGGGTTGGCGGTGGGGTCGGTCATGTCGGGGCTCCTTCTTCAGTGCCGCGACGGCCGGCGCGCGAGCGGCGCCGATCGGTCACGAAAGGCGCGCATTGTCGAAGGGATGGCGCGAAACCGGAACATTCTTTAGCCAAAGTTTGGCTGGCTAAATTTTATTTAGGAAAGCGCACCGGGGCCCGCTCGCGGCGCGTATGTGGGTCTGCGGCATGTCGTCGCGGCCGGGCAGGCGAGGCGCATGAGCCGGTTCGCCTGTACCATCGCGTGATGTTCGACCGATACCTCGACCTGTGGGGCCTCGTTCCCGACGGTGGCCCGATCCTGACCGCGAGCGGCGGCCTGTTGCCGGTCGTCTGGCACGCGCGGCCCGCGATGCTGAAAGTCGCGACGTGCGACGAGGAACGCCGCGGCAATGCGCTGATGGCCTGGTGGAACGGGCAAGGCGCCGCGCAGGTGTGGCGGCACGACGGCGACGCGATCCTGCTCGAACGCGCGCAGCCGGCGCCGTCGCTCGCCGCATTGTCGGCAGCCGGCCACGACGACGACACGATGCGCATCGCTTGCGACGTCGTCGCGCGGCTGCACGCGCATCGTGCGCCGCAGTGCCCTGCGGTCGTGCCGCTGCACGACTGGTTCTATGCGCTGCTGTCGAGCGATGCTGACAACGATGTGCTGCGCCGCTCCGCGGCGATCGCTCGCCAGTTGCTCGCCGAGCCGTCCGTCGACGAAGTCGTGTTGCACGGCGACATCCATCACGACAACATCCTGCATTTCGGCGATCGCGGCTGGCGCGCGATCGACCCGAAAGGGCTGCGCGGCGAGCGCACGTTCGACTACGCGAATCTGTTCTGCAATCCCGCACACGACATCGCGGTCGATCCCGTGCGTTTCGGGCGGCGCGTCGCGGTCGTGGCCGATACCGCACAACTCGACCGGCGCCGGCTGCTGCAGTGGATTCTCGCGTGGTCGGGACTGTCGGCCGTGTGGTTGATGGAAGACGAGTTGTCGCCCGATACACGGCTGGAGGTTGCGATGCTTGCGGCGGGTGCGCTCGGGCTGTAGCGATACGCATCGCCGATGAAAACAGACTCGTTACGAGTTACGGGGGAATGCGGGGAGAATCGGCGCCTTTCGGCCATGAACGGACAATCGACTGCGCTGAGAATATCGCCGACAATTGTCAGCACGGATCGACTTAGAGTTGCCGGCGAGACATATGACACAGATCGCGATCGTATTGCACGGACCTACCAGCGCGGGAAAAAGCAGCTTGGCCAAGGCGCTTCAGAATAGCTCGGAAGCGCCGATGTTCCACATATCGCTCGATGCATTCGTCGAAATGTCGCGTAGGCGTGACATGAGATCGGATGAAGAGTTGAATCAGGCGCTCAGGATACATCACCTCAATCTGCAGTCCACCCTGAAGCGCGTAGCTGCAAGTCATTTCGGGATTGTTCTCGATCTTGTGCTGGGAGATACAACCGCCTTCGAAGAATGTATTTCTGCACTCGCGCCTCGCCGCACGTACGTGATAGGTGTTTGTTGCCCATTGGATGTTCTGGAAGAGCGTGAACGCAGCAGGCCGGACCGTGGAGAAGGAATGGCGCGATCCCAATTCGGGCATCCAGCTTACTCAAGGCCCTACTCGATGCGTCTGGATACGTCGACTTGCAGTCCCGAAGAAGGCGCTCAAAGAATCCGCTCATTCCTCAACGCGCAGGCGGAATGATCGCTTTTGCTATCAGCGAATGGCTCAAGGGGGGCGTTCGCGGACGATCCTCAAAAAGGTGAGCGTAGGTTTGCGCGCGAAGCCTTGTCAGATAAGGTGCAGGTACTGCTGCATCATTGGAGTGACGGGTGCAGGGGCTGCGGTGGGGTGCGTGCTCATGTGACCGGGAAAAGTTGCTTTGGCTGCCCGAGCTTATCAGCGGCCCGCACGGGACTGCTCGAAGTTCGCCGTTCGGCCAGTTGCTGGAGATCACGACCGGCGGCTGCCGGCTACGAACGGCCGTTCGACACAGCTTTTTAGATCGTCGACAATCGGTGCGGATAAGGGCGTAGCCTTTAGCGGTTACCGTCGATCAGATCGTTCAGCAGCGCATCGAACGCGGCCTGTGCGTCTTCAAGTTCCTGCAGGGCGGCATCAAAGGTTTGCAGCGCGAACGGCGAAGGCTCGCCGCTGCCTTGCGGCGGAAATTGCTTCTGCATCGAGGCGAACGTACTCTGCACGCGCAGCGTGGCGGCCACCATGCGCTCCATCGCCTCGGTTTCTTCGGCTCGGGCCTGTTCCGGATTCATTCCTCTCTCCTTGGATGGTTTTCTTGAAGACCAGATCGTACACGCTGTGTCCGTTCTTGCCGCCCTTGGCAGAACGACTCCGTTGAAGGTTCCAACGGCACCCTGCGGGAGAAGCGATTTAATCGGGAATGATTCCGCAGTCGCGCCGAGGCCAAGATACTCGTCGAGCGTGGCTATAAAATCCCGCCGCAGGTCGCAACGATTGGCCGCTTTGGATAAATCTGAAGGGCCGTTCCGGGTCGCCACCCGACATCCAAAGAAACCCGCGCGGAACCCGAAAAAAAACCCGCCGGCTCACACCAGCGGGTTTTCATATCCGACTTGCGCGACGCTTCAGCGCGCCGGGTTCAGCGTCAGGTTCATGTGACGGTTCACATCCTTGTACAGCAGATAACGGAACCGGCCAGGCCCACCCGAATAGCAAGCCTGCGGGCAGAACGCGCGCAGCCACATGAAGTCGCCGGCTTCCACCTCGACCCAGTCCTGATTCAGCCGATAAACAGCCTTGCCTTCCAGCACGTACAGGCCATGCTCCATCACGTGCGTTTCAGCGAACGGAATCACGCCGCCCGGCTCGAACGTCACGATGTTCACGTGCATGTCGTGACGCATGTCGCTCATGTCGACGAAGCGCGTCGTCACCCATGCGCCGTTGGTGCCTGGCATCGGGATCGGCTCGACGTCCTGCTCGTTGGTCACGAACGCTTCCGGCAACGGAATGCCGTCGACCGCCTGATAGTGCTTGCGCACCCAGTGGAAACGCACCGCGGCATCGCTGACGTTGTGCAGCGTCCAGTCCGCGCCCGGCGGGATGAACGCATAGCCGCCCGGCTTCAGCGTGTGCTTCTGGCCCTGCAGCGTCAGCTCGGCTTCGCCTTCGACGACGAACAGCACGGCTTCGGCGTTCTTGTCCTGCTCGGGCTTGTCGCTGCCGCCGCCCGGATTCACTTCGACGATGTACTGCGAGAAGGTTTCCGCGAAACCCGACAGCGGGCGCGCGATCACCCACAGGCGCGTGTGGGTCCAGAACGGCAGCCAGCTCGTGACGATGTCGCGCATCACCCCCTTCGGGATCACCGCGTACGCCTCGGTGAACATCGCGCGATCGGTCAGCAGATCCGTCTGCGGCGGGTGGCCGCCATGCGGCGCGTAATACGTTGTCTTAGACATATTGCATCCAGGCAATGGGTTGGTCCGGCCCCGGGCGCAAACGGCATCGGGCGGTCCGCATGCGCGTGGGGCACGCATGCGGGGCGGGACATCGTTGCCGGGGTGGCTTGAAGGCGCATGCGCCTTCGGTCGGTCGGCCAGGCTTCGCGTCGGGTCCGTCCGGTTCATCGGACGCGGCGGGCCGGCGGCCGGGCCGCGGCGCTCGCGATCATGCGGCGAGGCGCGGACAGCGGCACGGTTCGACTCCGTACGCGAGCATCGCCGACGATAGCGAAGTCGATCTCGATCGACCAATTAAATGTTGCGATGACATCCATTCGATTTCCCACTACCCGCCGCCGCCCGCGACGCGCGGTCGGGAGGCGTTGCGGGGCATGCCGACCATCAGGGAAATCCTGACGGTTGCGCGGTGCGCGCGATGCGTCCGTACCCGGCAATACGGCGTACCCATGCGCAATTCAACACGTCCCGTTAAGCGGATCGAGGGCGGTCGACAGGTGCGCGACAGCGGATCGCTGCAGCAGGGTCGCGGGATACGCTCACGTCAGGCTGGAACGAGCCGACGCGGCGAACGGAAAGCAGAGGACATTCGGCCCATCCCGTCCGGGCACATTCATGCGCGGGACGCGATGTCGTCGACAAACGAAATGGGGGAAACGGCGGGAGGAGGATGGCCGGCCCGTCGATCGGGCCCATGGCAGTGGCTGATTGAAGCCGGAGGCGCATCGCCGGTCTGGCCGGCGAAGCGGCCCGGCAGGCTGCCGGGCTGAGGTTCGCGTCGAAGTCCCGACGCCGTCGGCGCGCCGGTGCGCGGATCGCGCACCGTGCCGCGCCAGCGGCGATCAGTCCCAGTCGCGGTGGTGACGGTGCTTGCGGTGACGGTAGCCGCGATCGCCGTGATCGCGATCGTACGAGCTGCGCGACATGTTGCCGCCGAGCGCCGCGCCGGCGCCGCCGCCGACCGCCGCGCCCAGCAGGCCGCCCGTGCGGCCGCCCATCGCGTTGCCGGCCGCGGTACCCGCGCCGCC
>NZ_JAKWFH010000041.1:0-74238 GCF_029522185.1 Burkholderia sp. IO2
ATGTCACCAGAGCTGTTCGGTGCATCGTCGGCTCCATGATCTGACGGGGAACCGGCAAGCTTACCGAGGTCCAAATGCGACATTTCTAAATGGCTAGAACACGACATTTCTAAAAAGCTACTACAACATAAACTGTCGATAATAATGATTATGTCAAATACGAAATTTACTCGGCAACCCGTCTAACATCGCCGCCAGACAAAGCCCCGAATCGCACCTCACCGGCCGCCCACAGCACCCATTTCCCCGGACACACAACCATCCCGGGCGATCTCCGGACCGCCCCGAATCGACGGCCACAACCCGCCCGCATCAGGACAACATCATTCCCTGCATTCGGTGCGAAAAATGCGCGCGCTCGGCCGTCTCCATCAGCATCAGGAATTCGTCCTGCATCATGTGAATCAGCGCTTCATGGTCGCCGGCCTCGAAATAGACTTCCGGCTGCTGCGCGAGGCGTTCCTCGAGAAACGTCTTCATCCCGTACGCCATGCAGACCGGCGGCAGCGCGCCCATGTCGCAATCCTTGAACAGCTCGCGCAACTCGACCTCCCGGGCGAGCACGAGATGGCGCCCCGTCTTCACCCAGAGATCCGACAGGCGCACGGCGTGCGTCGTCGGCAATACGGCGGCGACGTAGCCTTCGGCGTCCTCCAGGAGCACGGTTTTCGCGAGGCGATCGCCGGGAATATGCGCGGCGGCGGCCGTCTCCATGCTCGTATGGCTATAGGGGTGGTACACGACTTCGTACCGCGATGACTTCTGGCGCAGGCAATCCTGCAGGGTGGCTGAGACCGGCATGGCGCACCTCGTCTGGACGAATCGGGCGAACGGCGTTCGCTCCGGATTCGTTCAGCATAGGTCGCATTCCGGCCCAATGGAAACACCCTCGCACGGCGCCCGTCCAGACGGCCCGGCAGCCGGCTCTGGTCGCTTTTCGCCCCGTTCATCCGCCCTCGCCGGCATGCGAAATCCCGACCCTGAATACGGTTGGCAGACCCTCATTTCATGTAGACAAATCGGGCGTGGGTGTGGCAAGCGCGAATGAGTCCGGCAATTTGTTGACGTGGGAAAACTAGACCGTTAGTTGCATTTCAGGAAAGCAACACGATACCCGCCCGGGATACGTCATTCAAAAAACGAGCGCAGCAACGCCCGCGATCACGCCGGCAAACCCACGCCGCCCACGGCTTTCCCACTGCCCTATACTGATCCCGCCGCTCACCCTCCCGCGGCAGAAACCGACTCCTGGAGCGATCATGCATTACCAGTTGATCTACGAACTCGTCGACGATTACCTGTCGCGGCGCGAACCGTTCCGCGCCCAGCATCTCGCACTCGCGCAAGCGGCGACCGAGCGCGGCGAACTGGTGCTCGCCGGTGCGCTGGCGGACCCGGCCGACCAGGCCGTGCTCGTGTTCGAAGGCGATTCGCCGGAAGCGGCCGAATCGTTCGCGCGCGCCGATCCGTACGTGCAGAACGGCCTCGTGAAATCGTGGCGCGTGCGACCATGGCGCGTCGTGATCGGCAAGCACGCGCCGCGTCCGGCCTGAAGCCGGACTACAGCCACCCTGCCCGTTTGAAACGCCACCACAGCGCGAGGTCGGCGATGGCCATCACCGCGATGCAGCCGTAGAACCCGTATTTCAGGTGCAGCTCGGGCATGTTCGCGAAGTTCATCCCGTAGATGCCGGCGATCATCGTCGGTATCGCGAACAGCGCGGCGAACGAGCCGAGCCGCTTGGTCACCTCGTTCTCCGCGAGCGAAATCATCCCGAGGTTGACCTGGATCGCCGTGACGACCATCTCGCGACGCCCTTCGATCGTCTTCACGATCCGCTGCAGATGGTCGTACACGTCGCGGAAGTAAGCCGCCATCCCGCTGCAGACCTGCGGCACGCGCCCGCCGGTGAGCTTCGCGAGCGGCTCCATCAGCGGCGCCGTGTGCTGGTACAGCAGCACGAGCCGGCGCTTCAGCGAATAGAGATCCTCGATGATCGCGCGCGACGACGCCGGCGTCGCCTTCGCGAAGATGCGGTCCTCGAGTTCCTCGAGTTCCGCTCCGAGCGTTTCGAGGATCGGGAAATACCGGTCGACGACCTGGTCCATCAACGCGTAGAACACGAACGCCGAACCCTCCCGCAACAAGTGCGGCTCGCGCTCGCAACGCTTGCGCACGTCGCGGAAATCGTGCTCGGTATGGTTGCGGATCGACAGCACGTAATTCGGACCGACGAATACGTTCAATTCACCGACCTTGAATTCGTCGTCCTCGTCGAGTTCGACCGTGTGAAGCACCGCGAACAGCGAATCGCCGTATTCCTCGATCTTCGGCCGCTGATGGCCCTTGCGGGCATCCTCGAGCGCCAGCTCGTGCAAGCCGAACTCCTCGCCCATCAGGTCGATTTCCTCGGGCGTCGGGTCCTTCAGCGCGACCCACACGAAGCATTCGGGCTTCGACACGTAATCGCTGATGGCGTCGATGTCGATATCGGCCAGCTTGCGGCCGTCCTGGTAAGCAGCACAGTTGATCAGCATGGTATTCGTGACGTTGCGGTTTGCGCATCAGTTTACCGGTTTGCTGCACGAACGGCCCGGCTTGCGCGGCACGCCGATATTGGTCATGATCGGGCTGCGTGCGCCGCAGCATGCGCGTCGACGCGCTCCCACAGGCCCGCCGGGCCTGCGTTGCGCGACGCACAACGGCCGCGCGGCCCAACCGTCAAGGAGACAGACCTATGTGGTATTTCTCGTGGATACTCGGCATCGGCGTGGCGCTCGGCTTCGGCATCATCAACGCGATGTGGCTGGAAGCGGAAGTATTCTCGCGCGGCGACAAGCGCAGCGATACGTCGGGCCAGCGGTCGGGGAGCCGGTATTCGTGACGCATCTGGTGTTCTTCTGCGGTCACGCCGGCACCGGCAAGACCACGCTCGCGAAGCGGCTCATCGGGCCGCTGATGCGCGCGACCGGCGAGGCGTTCTGCCTGCTCGACAAGGACACGCTGTACGGCCGCTACAGCGCGGCCGCGATGGGCGCGCTCGCGGACGATCCGAACGATCGCGACAGCCCGCTCTATCTGAAACATCTTCGCGATCCCGAATACCAGGGGCTGCTCGACACGGCCCGCGAAAATCTCTCGCTGGGCATCGGCGCGCTCGTCGTCGGCCCGCTGTCGCGTGAAGTGCGCGACCGGCGCATCCTCGATCGCGCGTGGCTCGGCATCGCACCGGACGTCACGCTGACGGTCGTGTGGGTCCATACGTCGGAAGACGTCGCGCACCAGCGGATCGTCGCGCGCGCCAATCCGAACGATGCGTACAAGCTCGCGCACTGGGACGAATACCGGCAGCGCCGCTTCGTGCCGACCGGCCACGAATGCGACGGCATCGTGATGTTCGACAACACCACGCCGTCGGACGCGGACGTCGACGCACTGCTGTACCGCATCGTGCCGCCGCCGCAACCGGCGACGATCGTCCCGCCGCTGCCGGCCTGATCGCGCCGCCCGGCACCCTTTCCCTTCCCGCAAAAAACAACGCCGGAAGCGCTGCTGCGCTCCCGGCGTCGTACGGCCCTCGTGCCAGAGGCTGGCGGAATGGTCTGGCAACCGCGGTCAGGCAACCGCGTGCACGCGCTCCATCGTGCCGCCGTCGTACAGCTTGCCGAAGCGGTTCGACAGGAACGCCTTCAGCGACACCTTCTCTTGCGGGATGAAACCGCTCTGCGGCAGCTTCTTTTCGCGGAACAGATCCAGCACCGCGCACATCGCGCCGGCCGTCGTGATCTGGATCGCGCTCATGTGCATCCCGCACACGTCCTTCGCGAAGATCTTGCGGGTGAACACGTCCTGCACCAGCTGGCCGTCCTTCACGCCCGTCACCGTGACGAACACGAGCACGACGTCCTGCTTGGTCGACGGCACCGCGCGGCGCATGATCGACTTCAGCGTGTCGCGATCGGTCGACAGGCGCAGGTCTTCCAGCAGGAACTGGACGAGCTCGCGGTGACCCGGGTAGCGCACCGACTTGTAGTCGAGCGTCTCGACCTTGCCCGACAGCGTTTCGCACAGCGTGCCGAGGCCGCCCGACGTGTTGAACGCTTCGTATTCGGTGCCGTCGAGCGAGAAGTGCTCGAGGCCTTCGAGCGGCTGCACCCACTGCTTGCGGCCGTCGCGGATCGCTTCGCACGGCTGGCAGTACTCGTTGATCAGGCCGTCGACGCTCCACGTCAGGTTGTACTTCAGCGCGTTGGTCGGATACTCGGGCAGCGCGCCGACGCGCATCTTCACGTCGCGCACTTCGCTGAAGCCGTTCACGAGCTCGTGCGCGGCGATGCCGATGAAGCCCGGCGCGAGGCCGCACTGCGGCATGAACGCGCGGTCGGAGCCGTCGGCCAGTTCGCGGATCGCGTGGGTCGCACGCACGTCTTCGGTCAGGTCGAAGTAGTGAACGCCGGCAGCCTTCGCGGCGGCGGCCACGTTGACCGCGAGGTAGTAAGGCAGCGCGTTGACGAGCGCATCGAAGCCCTTCACTGCTTCGCGAATCGCATTCGCGTCGGCCGAATCGACCCGTTGCGTCGCAATGCCTTCGCGCGACAGCTTCGCGAGCGCATCCGCATCGCGGTCGAACGCGACGACTTCGTAGTCGCCCGTTTCGCGCAGCATGTGAGCAATGGTGTGGCCGATCAGACCTGCGCCGACAATGGCGATTTTCATGCGCTTATCTCCTGATGATGGGTTTGATGTTGGTGTACGGCGTCGAGCCATGAACACAGTTTAGGGACGCTCAAAATCAGTTCCAAGACGAAGAATGATGCGAAACGACCGATAGTTTCGACGTTATGACGGTATATTTGGTCGAAACGACCAAATCATCTAAAAATCGTGTAGCAACGCGATCGCAAACCGGACGTTGGCGGTTGCATATTGCAAGGACGAAGACGCGGACACACCGCGTGACATCGGGCGCACGAACGGCCCGTGCGTCCGATGCGGCACGTCGGTCGAAGCGGAATACGAACGGAGATTCGGGAGAGACGCGCGCGATGCGCGAAGGGTCGACCACGGTCGCCCGTGCCGATCATGAAGTACAGCAAAGGCCAATACGCATGCGAGCGGACAGGTACCCGACTTCAAGCCGCGCATCCGTGACGCAACGCGCCCCGCGCGATGCAGGGACTTGCGCCGTCATGCGCGGCGACGCGCGCAACAGGTCAGCCGCCGATCGTCCCGCGATCGATCTTGCGCGACAGGATGATCGACGTCGTCGTGCGCTCGACGCCTTCGAGCGTGCCGATCTGGTCGAGCAGGTCGTTGAGCCGCTCCGGCGAGTCGGCGCGCAGCCACGCAACGTAGTCGTACTCGCCGCTCACCGCGCACAGCAACTGGACTTCCGGCATCCGGTCGAGCTTGCGCAAGACGTCCTTGCCGAACTTCGGCGTGAGGATGATGCCGACGTACGCATAGATGCTCGCGTCGAGCACGTCCTGCCCGAGTCGCACGCTGTATCCGGCGATCACGTTGGTGCGTTCGAGCCGCGCGATGCGTGCGACGACTGTCGTGCGCGCCACGTCGAGCTGGCGTGCGAGATCGGCGACGCTGGCGCGCGCATCGGCTTGCAGCAGCGCGACGAGTTGCCGGTCGAGATCGTCGAGTTGGTCGAGGCGGGGTGGACGCATGACGCTGGGCCGGCACGCGATGCGCCGGCGGAGTGGAAAGTGACGCGATGATAGCGCCGAACGCCGGCGCGCCCAACCGGCATCGCCCGGCGGCGAACCTTTCAATTTCGATTCGTATCGGATGTAAGCAAGTGTCGCATTCCCTGCCGCGCTGCATGCAACGTGCTACTAATAGCGGGCGACGCGAGCGGCGCGCTGGCGGCAATGGCCGCCGCGCCCGCTCGCCAGACACCACCCCGGAGAGCCCACCATGAAGAAAATCTCGCTCACCCTCGCTACGCTCGTCGTTGCAGCCAGCGCATTCGCGCAAACCCCGGCGCAGCCGCAAGCGAGCGCCCAGGCGCCGGCCACGACGGCCGCCACGCCCGCCGCGGCGTCGGCCCCGAGTGCCGAGCAGCGCGCGGCACGCCACGAAGCGCGCATCGAGCAGCGCATCAAGTACCTGCACGATCAATTGAAGATCACGTCGGCGCAGGAGCCGCAATGGAAGACGTTCGCCGACACGATGCGCGACAACGGCGCAACGATGGGCCGCCTCTACAGCGAACGGATGGCCAAGCACGACGTGTCCGCGCTCGACGACATGGAACAGTACGCGGAACTGTCGCAGGCGAACGCCGACGGCGCGAAGAAGCTCGCCGACGCGTTCGCGCCGCTCTACGAGAGCTTCCCGGCCGAGCAGAAGGCGCTGGCCGACACGACGTTCCGCAGCTGGCTGCACCACGGCGGCGAGCACCGCGGCAAGGGCAAGACGAAGGGCAAGGAAGGCAAGGCCGCCGCCGCGCCGGCCGCGAGCGCACCCGCGCAGCCCTGACGCCCTCCCCACCGGCGCCGTGCCGGCCCGCCCGGGCCGAACGGCGCCGCGTCGCGATCGGCGACCGGCGCGCCACACGGCGCGCCGAATTCGGGATAAGCTCCCGGCTTTCCCGCTTTCCCGCCCTTCCCCGCCATGCTCGAACTCAAGCAACTCGATCTGCGTACCGATCCGCAGGCCCGTCGCGTCGTCAAGGACGAAACCGTCGCCGTGTCGTTCGCGGACGCCGACGGCGAACTGATGAGCCTCGAAGGCCCGAACCGCTATGTCGCGGGCGACGCGTTGATCACCGGCTCGACCGGCGACCGCTGGGTCGTATCGCGCGCGCGCTTCGACGCCAAATACCTGCCCGCCGATCCGGCGCTCGCGCACGGCACGCCGGGCGCCTATCGCAACCGGCCGGCCGTCGTGCTCGCGCGGCGGATGGACGAACCGTTTACGATCGCCCGCTCGGAAAACGGCGACACGCTGCGCGGCGTCGCCGGCGACTGGGTCATGCAATACGCGCCCGGCGACTACGGCGTCGTGCAGGCGCAGCGCTTCGCGCAGGTCTACCGCGACGCGTAATGCACCGCGCCGGCACGAGGCCGGCGCGGTCGCTCACGCAAAGTCTTCGTCGAGTTCGAGTTCCGCGTCGCGCTCGACGGCCTCGCCGGCCGCGTGCCGCTCCTCGAGCGAGCCCAGCATCGCTTCCGTATACGCATGCAGCACCGCATGGCTGCGCGCGCGCTGCATCGGCTTGAGCGCCAGGTAGCGCGCGAGCGCGGCCGGCACGATCCGGATGTCGAGCGTCATCCGCTTCGGCGTCGCGCCGAACCGCATCGCCAGCCACTGCACGGACAGGAATCGCCCGCGCGCGTCGCTGTTTTCGACAAAGCGCGTCTGCTCCGGAAAGAGATCGCAGATCACGCGCGCGAGCGCGTCGAATTCCGCGCTCTGGCATTCGATCAGATAGTCGTCCATCGCGTCTTCCCCCGTCATGCCGCCGCGCGCGACGGCCGGCACGTCTTCACCAGCACGATCACCAGGATCGCGGCCAGCACGAAATACGCGGCCTCGACCCACGCGGCGGGCAGCACGCGCACCTGGTACAGCAGCGTCGGCGTCGCCGCGAGCGCATGCAGCACGATCGCGAGCGGCAACACGGCCAGTCGGCCGGCACGCACGCCGCGCCACACCAGCACCGACAACGCCAGTTGCACCGCGAACGCCGCGCAGCGTTCGAGCAGCAACAGCAGGATCGACTGGGCCGACAGCGTCGCGAGCATCATGTGCAGCCGCACCACGGTGTCGACTGGCAGGTCCGACAACTGCGTCTCGAGCTGGCCGCGGCTCGCGAGCCACGCGAGATACGACCACTGGCCCCACACGAGCACGCCGACGAACCACGCTTCGGCACCGCCATGGCCGATTCCGTAGCCGATCCCGCGGCCATCGCCGGCCGATGCGCCATAGCGGCGGTTCAGGACGCGCATCCCGAGATAGCGGCCGACTTCCTCGAATACGGCGGTCGCGAGCGCGCTGTACGCGACGAACGCGAGCGGCTGCGTCAGCCAGCCGTCCTCGGGCGTGTGACTCAGCACGAGCCCGTGGAACGCGCGCTCGAGAATCATCGCGAACAGCGTGAAGACGGCGACGCCGACGATCGTGTCGCGGCGGTTGAGCGCAAGCGGCTTGCGCAGGATGCGGTAGAGGACGAGCGGCAGCAGCGCGATGATCAGCGTGGCGGCGATCAGCGCCGCCAGCGTGACGGGAGCGACAGTCATGGAGTTCCTTGGTTCGAAGCAGCGCGCCTGAAGCGCCGCGTGCCCCGAATGATACTCAGCTTGCGGTCGACGCGCGTGCAATCAGCTCGCCGGGCAGCATCGCGACGCGCACGTCGCCCGCCGCGCCGTCGATCCGCTCGTGCACGAATTCGACGGCCTTGTAGCCGATTTCGTAGGTCGGCTGACGGATCGTCGTGATGCCGATCAGCTCGGCCCATTCCGGGTCGTCGATCGACAGCAGCGCCGCCTTCTGTTGCCACGCGGCGCCGAAGCGCGCGCGCAGGTGGCGCGCAATCGCCAGCGCGACCGGCGCATTCGCGGCGAACAGCGCCGCGCGCACGCCGCGCCGGGCCGCGTCGTCGATGCGGACATCGACGTCGGCGAGCGCCGCCGCGGCCGCGTCGGGTTCGTTCAGGTCGAGCACGACCGTCGGCGGCACCGCCAGCCCGCGCGCGGCCAGCGCCGCGCGGAACGCGGCCTCGCGCACGCGCCGCGAGCTGACCTGCTCGAACGGTTGCACGACGAAGTGGATCGCGTCGAAACCGCGCTCGACCAGGTGCGCGAGCGCCGTCTCGATCGCGTCGGTGTTGTCGAGACCGATCAGGTCGGCCTCGAAGCCCTCGACCGTGCGGTCGACGAGCACGGCCGGAATGCCCGCGCCGCGCAGTGGCCGCAGCACGTCTTCCTCGGCGCCCAGCGCGTTGACGATCAGCCCTTCGACGCGGTAAGTCGTGAGCAACTGCAAGAAGCGGCGCTCCATCTCGACTTCGTTCGCCGCGTGACAGATGAGCGGCATGTAGCCGAGCGCATGGCACGCGGCCTCGACGCCCTGCAGCACTTCGACGGTGTAGGGATTGGTCAGGTCGGCCGCGAGCATGCCGAGCAGCCGGTTGCGGCCGCGCTTGAGCCCGCGCGCCATCTGGTTCGGCCGGTAGTTGAGCCGCGCGATGGCCGCCTCGATCCGCTGGCGCAGATCGACGGACAGCACATGCGTCTCGCCGTTCAGGTAGCGCGAAACGCTGGTCTTGCCCGTGCCGGCCTCGCGCGCGACGTCGCTGATCGTCGCCGGACGCGTCGTGGAAGGTTGCGAATCGGTCACTGTCGTGCCTCGCGACGTACGATCCGCGCCGCTTCGTGAGCAGACGGACCTTTGTTGTTGGAAACGTAAGCCAACCGGCGGCCTTCCCTGTCCCGGCGCGTCGGCGCCTGCGCTGGCCCGGTTGCTGCGCGGTCGATCAGCGCCCGCCCATCGCGTGCTACAGCAGTCGGCCGCACCGGACCTGGCGCGGATGCCCGCCGCGCGACGCCGCCAGCCGCGTGGCCGGTCGTCGATGCGACGAGAGCGGGCGATCATAACGCAGCCAGCCCTCCGGCACCAAGATCATCGACTCTAACGGCGCCGGCCCCCTGCCGGCCCGTTGCCGGACGCGGTTCAGGCGTGCGCCAGCGCATCCGGATTGACGAGATTCGTGCGCAGCGTGCCGGCCAGCGCGCCGACCAGGTTTTCCGCGGCACAGCGCGCCATCGCATGGCGCGTCTCGTGCGTCGCCGAGCCGATATGCGGCAGCGCGACGACGTTCTTCATCTGCAGCAGCGGCGAATCGGCCGGCAGCGGCTCCTTCTCGAACACGTCGAGCCCCGCGGCGCGGATCGTCCCCGCGCGCAGCGCGTCGACCAGCGCGGCTTCGTCGACGACGGGCCCGCGCGACACGTTGATCAGGATCGCGCTGCGCTTCATCTTCGCGAATTCGGGTGCGCCGATCAGGTGGCGCGTATCGGGCGACAGCGGCACCTGCAGGCACACGAAATCCGACTGCGCGAGCAGCGCGTCGAGCGTCACGCGCCGTGCGCCGTACTGCGTCTCGGCCTCGGCATGCGCGGACCGGTTCGCGTACAGCACCTGCATCCGGAAGCCGAGCGCCGCGCGCCGTGCGACCGCGCCGCCGATCCGCCCGAGCCCGACGATGCCGAGCGTCTTGCCCTGCACGTCGGTGCCGTACAGGTCCGGGCCGATGCTGCGGTGCCAGTGGCCGGCCTTCACCCACTCGGCCAGCTCGACCACGCGGCGGGCGGAGGCGAGGATCAGCGAGAACACCGTATCGGCCGTGGATTCGGTCAGCACGTCCGGCGTATGCGCGAGCACGATGCCGCGACGTGTGAAATCGGCGACGTCGAAGTTGTCGTAGCCGACCGAGATCGTCGACCACGCCTTCAGCCGCGGCGCGCGATCGAGCATCTGCGGCGTGACCTTCAGGCTCGCGCCGATCGCGCCGTCCGCGTCGCCGAGCGCGGCGGCGAGCGCGTCGGCGCCGTCGGCCTGCACGACGTCCGCATGCTCGCGCAGGTACGCGAGAACGTCATCGGGCAGCGGCTTGTACGCGACGATACGGGGCTTCATCGTTTCATTTTCCTTGCAGCGGCGCGGCGAGCGGATGCGCATCGCGCGCCTGGGGTTTGACGGACAGCGTGAGGATCACCGCGGCGACGAGCGCGGCGCTCATGAATGCGTACGACGCGACGGGCGACCCGGTCGCACCGTTCAGGTAGCCGACGAAGTACGAACCGACGAACGAGCCGAGCGCACCCATGCTGTTGATCAGCGCCATCGCGCCGCCGGCGACGTTCTTCGGCAGCAGTTCCGGCACGATCGCGAAGAACGGGCCGTACGGCGCATACATCGCGGCGCCCGCGACGACCAGCAGCGCATACGAGATCCAGAAATGCGACGAGCCGAGCGCGTACGACGCGGCGAACGCGGCCGCGCCGACCAGCAGGAACGGCCACACGAAACCGCGGCGCGAGCCGACCTTGTCGGACGCCCACGACGCGGCGAGCATCGCGATCGTCGCCGCGAGGTACGGCAGCGCGGACAGCCAGCCGGTCGCGACCATCCCGAGGTCGGAACCGTTCTTCACGATCGACGGCAGCCACAGCACGAAGCCGTACACGCCGATGCTCCAGCAGAAATATTGCGCGCACAGCTTGATCACGGCCGGCGAACGGAACGCCTCGCCATAGTTGCGCACCGGCTTGATCGCCGCCTGCTCGGCCGCGAGCGCGGCGTCGAGGTCGCGCTTTTCCTGCGCGCTGAGCCACGGCGAATCGGCCGGCTTGTCCTGCACGAGGCACCACCAGCACACGGCCCAGATGACGGCCGGCACGCCTTCGGCGATGAACATGTGACGCCAGCCGAACTCGTGCACGAGATAACCCGACACGATCGACATCCACAGCACGGTGACCGGGTTGCCGAGGATCAGGAACGTGTTCGCCCGCGAGCGCTCGTTCTTCGTGAACCAGTTGCTGATGTAGATCAGCATCGCCGGCATCACGGCCGCCTCGACGACGCCGAGCACGAAGCGGATCGCCATCAGCGACGGGATGTTGCTGACCACGCCGGTCAGGGCCGCGCACGCGCCCCACAGCACGAGGCTGACGAACACGAGCTTCTTCACGCTGCGGCGTTCCGCGTAGATCGCGCCGGGAATCTGGAAGAAGAAGTAGCCGAGGAAGAACAGCGCGCCGATCAGCGACGACAGGCCCTTGCTGATCCCGAGATCCTGGTTGATGCCGGCCGCCGCCGCGAACCCGTAGTTCGCGCGGTCGAGGTAAGCGAGGCTGTACGTGATGAAGACGATCGGCATGATCGTCCACCACCGGCGCGCTGCGAGATTGGCTGCCATGAGAGTGTCTCCGTATATGGACCGGAGTGGGCGCACTGGCGCCGGCCCGGCCTCGAACAAAATGACTGTGCGTCGCGCACGAAATGGATCCGCGGATTGTGCCGTGTCCGGCCTCTCATTGCGCGGTGACGGTTTCCTCTAAGCGATCGGCGCGATTGCTGACGTTTTCGAGCCGGTCGAGTGCGTCGCGCGCCGGCAGTCCTTCCGAATCGCCGATCACCTGGATCGCGAGCGCACCGATCCGGTTGCCCCGCGCGACCGCCTGCTCGATGCCGCGCCCTTCGAGCAGCGCGCTGACCACGCCGACCGCGAAGCCGTCGCCGGCGCCGACCGTATCGACGACCCGCTCGACGCGCTCGCCGGCGACCGTGCCCTCGCGGCCGTCGGCCGTGCGGAAATACGCGCCCTGCTCGCCGAGCTTGATCACGACGCCGCGCGCGCCCTGCGCGAGATAGAAGCCCGCGATGTCGGCCGGCGTGTCGTGGCCGGTGAGTTGCCGCCCTTCGGCGAGGCCCGGCAGCACCCAGTCGGCGAGCGTCGCGAGCGCGTTCAGCGTCTTCGCCATCACGTCGGCGGACGGCCACAGCGTCGGGCGCAGGTTCGGGTCGAACGAAATCGTCTTGCCGGCCGCCCGCATCTCGCGCGCGAGCTGGAACGCGAGTCCGCACGAGGTCGCGGAGATCGCCGGCGCGACGCCCGTCAGATGCAGGTGGCGCGCGCCGAGCACGTAGTCGGCCACGTAGTCGTCGCACGACAGGTGGCTCGCCGCCGAGCCCTTGCGGAAGTATTCGACGGTCGGGTCGCTGCCGTCATCGTTGCGCGACTTCAGCTGGAAACCGGTCGGGTAACGCGGGTCGACGGTCACGCACGACGCGTCGATGCCCTCGCGCGCCAGCGTGTCGAGCACGTAGCGGCCGAACGAATCGCGGCCGACCCGGCTCATCCAGCCGACCCGGAAGCCGAGCCGCGACAGGCCGATCGCGACATTCAGGTCGGCGCCGGCGATCCGCTTCGCGAATTGCCCGGCGTGCGCGAGGTGGCCCGGCTCCGTCGCGACGAACATCGCCATCGCTTCGCCGTAGGTCACGACATCGAGTGCTGCTTTCATGACTGAACTCCTCAGGATCCTGCTGCCGTCACGCGGTCGCGAGCCACGCGACGCGCCGGCAGGCATCGCCGGCCAGGTCGGCCGCGTCGAACGGAAACTCGATGCCGCGCGGCGCATGCTGCGGCAGCGCCGCGAGCACGCCGGTCACGAGCGGATCGTTCGGCGCCGGCGCGGTGGCGAAACGACGCGCGCCCTCGCCTTCGATGGCCTTGCAATGAATGTATTCCACGTGCGGCGCGAGCACCTGCGCGCAGTCGAGCGGCGCTTCGCCGCGCCACTGCCAGTTGCCGATGTCGAACGTCATGCCGAGCGCGTCGGGCATGCCGGCGTCGGCCAGCGCGTCGAACAGCCCGCGGAACTGCGCGAACGCGCCGCCGACCTCGAGCTGGCCGTTCTCGACCACCACGCGGGCCCGCGCGCCGCGCGACAGCGCGACGATTTCGGCCGCGTGCGCGTCGCCGGCGAAGCCGCCGAGCTGGAATTTGACGAAGCGCGCGCCGAGCGCGTCGGCTTGCGCGAGCGCGTCGCGCAATGCGTCTGCGTCGAGCGCACCGGTGTCCGTATACAGCGAGTCCGGTGTCGAATAGACCGACCACAGCCCGTGGCCGCTGATCAGCGCGCCGAGCGCGGCCAGCGCGCCGGGCGCCGTGTCGTCGTCCGACGCGAACAGTTCGCGCCGCACCTCGAAACCGGTCGCACCGGATGCCGCCACGGTCGCGATGAATGCACTGTGGCTCTCCTGGCGCACCCGGTCCATCCCGAATGCGCTCGCCACGATCACGATGTCTGCCATTTTGCCCTTTTTAAACCGGAATGGAACCGGTTCCATTTGCTTGAGACGGATGGTGCGCTTCACGTCAGGCCCACGCCATAGAGGAAATCCCTAAGACCGCGCACCGCGCGAATCCGCGCCGCACGGCGCGCAACGCCCGTTCCCGGCGCGGCGTCGGCCGTCTACGCGAGATCCTGCGCGAGACTCATTTCGAGGAATTGCGCGGCGACCCGCGACGGGGCGCCGCCATGCGGCACGAGAATGGAGAAATGCCGCGTGAGCGGCGCGGGCGAGAGCGAGCGCAGCACGAGCGCCGCATCCTGGTGACGCAGCGACATCGCGGACACGAAGCCGACGCCCATCCCCGCGCGCACGGCCTCCTTCACGGCCTCGACCCCGGCGATCTCGAACGCGACGCGCATCGGCGCGCCGCCATGCGCGAACGCGCGCTCGACGAGTTGCCGCACCGCGGAGCCCGCCTCGCGCAGCACGAGCGGATGCGCGGCCAGCGCGTCGAGCGTCACGCCCGCGTCGTAGCCGGACGCCGCGAGCGGATGGCCGGCCGGCACGATCGCGACGATCTCGTCCTCGTGCCACGCGTGCACGGCGGTGCCCGGCGGCAGCGCCTCGCCGGGCGGCCCTTCGATCAGCGCGATGTCGAGCGACGGCAGCGCCGCGACCACGTCGGCCGTATTGCCGCTCATCGTCTGGATCGACACGCGCGGCGCGCGCGGCTGGAACGCCGCGATCAGGTACGGCAGCAGATAGCTCGCGGGCGTCGTGCTCGCGCCGATCCGCAGCGTGCCGGCTTCCAGTCCGCGCACCGCATCGCGAAACGCACGCGCCTGCGCGAACGTGTCGCGCTGCGCCTTCGCGTACTGCGCGAGTTGCTCGCCGACCGGCGTCAGGCGGATGCCGCGGCCGTCGCGCTGGTACAGCGGCTCGCCGAATTCGTCCTGCAGCAGCCGCAACTGGCCCGACACGGCCGGCTGCGACAGGTGCAGCGCCACGGCGGCGTGGCTGATGTTCAGATGCTCGGCGACGGCGGCGAACGTTATCAGTTGATCCGGGGTCATGGGGATAAATTATCGGCTTTCCGGATAGTTTACGTCACAAATCACAATTTTTCATATCGATATAACAAAATTAGGATTACAGCATCGCAACACGCTCCATCACGGTGCTTCCATGTCCACTGCTCCGACTCCCCATCTCAGCCATGCCGCGCCGTCGATGCGCGGCCAGTTGAACGGCGTGCTGTTCGTCGCGCTGTTCGCCGCCGCCGTCACGAGCCTGTCCCAGCTTCCCGCGATCGCAGGACTCGGCCTGTCGCCGCTGATCGTCGGCATCGTCGCCGGTGCGCTGTACGGCAACGGCCTGCGCGACGGCATGCCGGCCAGCTGGGCGGCCGGCGTCAATTTCTCCGCACGCAAGCTGCTGCGCATCGCGGTCGCGTTCTTCGGGTTGCGCGTGAGCCTGCAGGAAATCGCGCAGGTCGGGCTGCCGGGCCTCACGGTCTCGGTGCTGGTCGTCGTCAGCACGCTCGTGATCGGCACCTGGGCCGGCATGAAGCTGATGAAGCTCGACCGCGACGCCGCGCTGCTGACCGCCGCCGGCAGCGCGATCTGCGGCGCGGCCGCCGTGCTCGCGTTCGAGTCGACGCTGCAGTCGAAGCCGCACCAGAGCGCGATGGCCGTGGGCAGCGTCGTGCTGTTCGGCACGCTGTCGATGTTCCTGTATCCGCTCGCCTATCACGCCGGGCTGCTGAACCTCGATCCGGCCGGCCTCGGCCTGTTCTTCGGCGGCACGATCCACGAAGTCGCGCAGGTGGTCGGCGCGGCGAGCGACATCAGCCCGGAGGTCGCGCACGTCGCGACGATCGTGAAGATGACGCGCGTGATGCTGCTGGTCCCGGTGCTGCTCGCGCTCGGCTGGTGGCTCGCCCGCTCGGCCCCCGCGGGTCACGACGCGGCCGGCGGCGCGCAAGGCAAGCGCAAGGTGGCGGTGCCGTGGTTCGCGCTCGGCTTCCTCGGCTTCGTGATCGTCAATTCGCTGAACGTGCTGCCCACGGACGTCACGCATACGCTGAACGTGCTCGACACCTTCGCGCTCACGATGGCCATGACCGCGCTCGGCATCGAGACCCGCGTCGCGCAGATCCGCGCGGCCGGCCCGCGGGCGCTGATGACCGGCCTGATCCTGTACGTGTGGTTGATCGCCGGCGGCTACGGGATCACCTGGGCCGTGCAGCACTGGCTTGGCTGAGCCGCATGTCCGTGACGGTTCGCGCGCCGCGTCCGCCGGGGAGGTCCCGCGGGCGCGGCGCAGTGCTATGCTTCGCGTCGTTTTCCATCGCCCCCTTTCAGCCGTGCTCTCGTTCCTGCTGAAGCTGCGCACTCGCGCCCAAACGCTGTTCCGCCTGTCGGACGCCCATACGATGCTGATCTGGTCGGCCATCGTCGGCGTCGGCGGCGCCTTTGCCACGATGGCGTTCCGCGAAGGCATCGACCTGATGCAGCGCCTGATCTCGGGGCACAGCGGCAGCTTCGTGCAGATGGCGAAGAGCCTGCCGTGGTACGTGCGGTTCTGGATGCCGGCCGCGGGCGGTTTCCTCGCCGGCTGCGTGCTGCTGCTTGCGACGCGCGGCGACAAGCAGGCCGCCAAGACCGACTACATGGAATCGGTCGCGCTCGGCAACGGCGTCGTGCCGGTGCGGCAGAGCCTGTGGCGCAGCGTGTCGTCGCTGCTGACGATCGGCAGCGGCGGCTCGATCGGCCGCGAAGGCCCGATGGTGCAGCTCGCGGCGCTCGCCGCGTCGCTCGTCGGCCGCTTCGCGCACTTCGACCCGCCGCGCCTGCGCCTGCTGGTCGCGTGCGGCGCGGCGGCCGGTATCACGTCCGCGTACAACGCGCCGATCGCCGGCGCCTTTTTCGTGTCGGAGATCGTGCTCGGCACGATCGCGATGGAAAGCTTCGGGCCGATGGTGGTCGCGTCGGTCGTCGCGAACATCGTGATGCGCGAATTCGCCGGCTACCGGCCGCCGTACGAGATGCCGGTGTTTCCGGCCGTGACCGGCCCCGAGGTGCTGCTGTTCGTCGTGCTCGGCGCGCTGTGCGGGGTGCTCGCGCCGCAGTTCCTGCACCTGCTCGACGCGTCGAAGACGCAGTTCAAGCGGCTGCCGGTGCCGTTGCCCGTGCGGCTCGCGCTCGGCGGCCTCGTCGTCGGGGTGATCTCGGTGTGGATTCCGGACGTGTGGGGCAACGGCTACAGCGTCGTGAACCACATCCTCCATGCGCCGTGGACCTGGCAAGCGCTCGTCGCGGTCCTCGTGTTCAAGGTGATCGCGACCGCCGCGACCGCCGGCTCCGGCGCGATCGGCGGCGTGTTCACGCCGACGCTGTTCGTCGGCGCCGTGTTCGGCTCGCTATTCGGGCTCGCGATGGACGCGCTGTGGCCCGGCCATACGTCCGCGTATTTCGCGTACGCGATCGTCGGGATGGGCGCGTTCATGGCGGGCGCCACGCAGGCGCCGCTGATGGCGATCCTGATGATCTTCGAGATGACGCTGAGCTATCAGGTCGTGCTGCCGCTGCTGGTGTCGTGCGTGTTCGCGTATTTCGTCGCGCGCGCGACCGGCACGACGTCGATGTACGAAATCACGCAGCACCACTACCAGGACGCGCAGGAGCGACAGCGGCTGCGCACCACGCAGATGCGCGAGCTGATCCAGCCCGCGCAGACGGTCGTGCCGCTCACCGCGAGCGTCGCCGACATGACCCGCGTGTTTCTCGAATATCCGGTGAAGTACCTGTACGTGACCGACGACGCCGGGCGCTTCCGCGGCGCGGTCGCGCTGAAGGACATCACGTCGGACCTGCTCGACAAGCGCGACACGACCGACAAGACGGCCGCACACTACGCGCACACGCCGTTTCCGCTGCTCACGCCGGACATGCCGCTCGCGACCGCGCTCGAACGCTTCATGGCGTTCCAGGGCGAACGCCTGCCGGTGATCGAAAGCGAAGCCGAGCCGACGCTCGCGGGCGTCGTCTACAAGACGTCGCTGCTCGACGCGTACCGGCGGATGACCGGCGAACGCTGACGCGCGCCGCCAAACCGCCCGCCCCGCCCGCGCCGGTCAGTCCGGCGCACGCCCCAGCACGACCCGTGCGAAGAACCCCGCGAGCACCGATTCGGCCACGTCGGCCGACACGTGCTGCGGATCGGCCGTGTAATACGACTGCACGCCGTCGCACAGGCACATCAGCCCGAACGCGAGCGTGTCGGCCGGCAACAGCAGCGGCGTACCCGCGCGCTCGGCGAAGCGCTGGATGAATTCGGCCATCTGCACGCGCTTGCCGTGCAGGAACTGGTTGAAGCGCACGCGGAACTTCGCGTCGCGCGCCGCCTGCAGCTTCGCCTCGCCCCACAGCAGCGAGTACTCGTCGTCGCGAAACAGCGTCCGGTAATACGCGAGCGCCATCGATTCCATCTGCTCGCGCGTGCCGCCGCCTTCGAAAATCACCTCGAAGTCGGCCCGCACCGCCGCGTGATCGCGCTCCAGCAGCTCCAGCAACAAATCGGACTTGCTGCGGAAGTTCGAGTAGAACGCGCCACGCGTATAGCCGGCCGCCGCGGCAATGTCCTCGACGCTCGCGGCCACATAGCCTTTCTTCATAAAGATGCGATGCGCGGCTTTCAGCAGACGTTCGCGCGTCTGGTCCCTGCTCTGCTCACGAGTTAAGCGCTGTGGTTTCATGGCGCGCAGTCTAGCATCCTTTCCCTTTCGGATTCATTTTTGCATTCAGATACAGGTATGTATTAGAATCCGCCACAGTTTCTCAAAATGTTGTCCGTCTGTCCGCGTGCGCCGATGCCGGCGCCGTTCTGGGGCAAGCGCCCGCCGCGCTTGCCGGCCTCGTTCCGCTCCACCTCACCTGGGGGTTTCGTGAATCGCTCCGGTTCCCGCGCCGCGCTGCTGATCGGCGCCGCGCTCGTCCTTGCCGCCTGTCATCCAAAAGAATCCGCGCCGCCCTCCCCGCGCCCCGTCGTCGCGCTGCCCGCGCGGGCCGACACCGCCGCGGCCGCGCGCACGTTGCCCGGCGACATCCAGCCGCGCTATGCGACTCCGCTGTCGTTCCGCATCGCCGGCAAGATCATCGAGCGCCGGGTGCGGCTCGGCGATACGGTGAAAGTCGGCCAGGTCGTCGCGCTGCTCGACCCGTCCGACGTCGAGAAAAACGCCGCGAGTGCGCAGGCGCAACTCGATGCCGCGACGCACAGCCTCGCGTTCGCGAAGCAGCAGCTCGACCGCGATCGCGCGCAAGCCCGCGAAAACCTGATCGCGACCGCGCAGCTCGAACAGACGCAGAACAGCTACACGTCGGCGCTCGCGCAGCGCGACCAGGCGCAGCAGCAGCTCGCGCTCGCGAAGAACCAGCTCCGCTACGCGACGCTCGTCGCCGACCATGCGGGCACCATCACCGCCGAACAGGCCGATACCGGCCAGAACGTGTCGGCGGGCCAGCCGGTCTACCAGCTCGCGTGGTCGGGCGACGTCGATGTGGTCAGCGACGTGCCCGAAGCCGCGCTCGCGTCGCTCGCACCCGGCCACACGGCCAGCGTCACGCTGCCGTCGCTGCCGGGCCGCCAGTTCGCCGCGAAGGTGCGCGAAATCGCGCCGGCCGCCGATCCGCAAAGCCGCACCTACCGCGTGAAGCTCACGCTCGGCACGCCTGATCCGGCGATCCGGCTCGGGATGACCGCGGACGTCGCGTTCGACGGCGCACCGGTCGCCGGCGACGCGCAGCCGATCACGCTGCCCGCGACCGCGCTGTTCCACGACGGCGCGCAACCGGCCGTGTGGGTCGTACGCACGAAGGACGACACGCTCGAGTTGCGCCGCGTCGACGTCGCGCGCTTCAACGAGCGCACCGTTACCGTGTCGCATGGGCTGCAGCCGGGCGAGCGCGTCGTGCTGCAGGGCGTGCATACGGTCAGCGCGGGCGAGAAGGTGCGCGCGATCGCGCCGCTGCATCCGGAGGACTTCGCATCGTGAGCGTCTCCCACGAAGAAGGCCGCTTCAACCTGTCCGCATGGGCGCTGCGCCACCAGGCGCTGGTCGTCTACCTGATCGCGCTCGCGACGCTCGCGGGCATCCTCGCCTATACGCGGCTCGCGCAATCCGAAGACCCGCCGTTCACGTTCCGCGTGATGGTGATCCGGACCTTCTGGCCCGGCGCGAGCGCACGGCAGGTGCAGGAACAGGTGACCGACCGGATCGGCCGCAAGCTGCAGGAAACGCCGGCCATCGACTTCCTGCGCAGCTATTCGCGTCCCGGCGAATCGCTGATTTTCTTCACGATGAAGGACTCGGCGCCCGTGAAGGACGTGCCCGACACCTGGTATCAGATCCGCAAGAAGGTGGGCGACATCGGCTACACGCTGCCACCCGGCGTGCAGGGCCCGTTCTTCAACGACGAATTCGGCGACGTCTACACCAACATCTGGACGCTCGAGGGCGACGGCTTCACGCCCGCGCAACTGCACGACTACGCGGACCAGTTGCGCACCGTGCTGCTGCGCGTGCCGGGCGTCGGCAAGGTCGACTATTTCGGCGACCCCGACCAGCGGATCTTCATCGAGGTCAACAACGCGCAGCTCACGCGCCTCGGCATCTCGCCGCAGCAGCTCGGGCAGGCGATCAACGCGCAGAACGACATCTCGTCGACCGGCGTGCTGACGACCGCCGACGATCGCGTGTTCGTGCGGCCGAGCGGCCAGTTCGACAACGTCGCCGCGATCGCCGACACGCTGATCCGCATCAACGGCCGCACGTTCCGGCTCGGCGATCTCGCGACCGTGAAACGCGGCTACGACGATCCGCAGGTTACACAGATGCGAACCAACGGCCATGCCGTGCTCGGCATCGGCGTGACGATGCAGCCGGGCGGCGACGTGATCCGGCTCGGCAAGGCGCTCGACGCCGAATCGAAGGACTTGCAGGCGCAACTGCCGGCAGGCCTGAAGCTGACGCTGGTGTCGAGCATGCCGCACGCGGTCGCGCATTCGGTCGACGACTTCCTCGAAGCCGTCGCCGAAGCGGTCGCGATCGTGCTGGTGGTGAGCCTCGTGTCGCTCGGGCTGCGTACCGGGATGGTCGTCGTGATCTCGATTCCGGTCGTGCTCGCGGTCACCGCGCTGTTCATGTACCTGTTCGACATCGGGTTGCACAAGGTGTCGCTCGGCACGCTCGTGCTGGCGCTCGGGCTGCTCGTCGACGACGCGATCATCGCGGTCGAGATGATGGCCGTGAAGCTCGAACAGGGCTACAGCCGCGCGCGCGCCGCCGCGTTCGCGTACACCAGCACCGCGTTCCCGATGCTGACGGGCACGCTCGTCACGGTGTCGGGCTTCCTGCCGATCGCGCTCGCGAAATCGAGCACCGGCGAATACACGCGCTCGATCTTCGAGGTGTCGGCGATCGCGCTGATCGCATCGTGGTTCGCGGCCGTCGTGCTGATCCCGCTGCTGGGCTATCACATGCTGCCCGAGCGCAAGCGCCACGCGCACGAGGCGCACCTGCCCGACGATCACGAGCACGACATCTACGACACCCGCTTCTACCGGCGGCTGCGCGGCTGGATCGACTGGTGCATCGAGCGGCGCTTCGTCGTGCTGCTGATCACGGGCGCGCTGTTCGTCGCCGCGCTGATGGGCTTCTCGCTGGTGCCGCAGCAGTTCTTCCCGAGCTCCGACCGGCCCGAGCTGCTGGTCGACCTGCGGCTGCCCGAAGGTGCGTCGTTCGCGGCGACGCTGCGCGAGACGGAGCGCCTGGAAAAAGTGATCGACAAGCGTCCCGAGATCGACCATGCGGTGAACTTCGTCGGCAGCGGCGCGCCGCGCTTCTACCTGCCGCTCGACCAGCAGTTGCAACTGCCGAACTTCGCGCAGTTCGTGATCACCGCGAAATCAGTCGAGGATCGCGAGAAGCTCGCGACCTGGCTCGAAACCACGCTGCGCGACACGTTCCCGGCCGTGCGCTGGCGCCTGTCGCGGCTCGAGAACGGCCCGCCGGTCGGCTATCCGGTGCAGTTCCGCGTGAGCGGCGACAGCATCGCGACGGTCCGCTCGATCGCCGAGAAGGTCGCGGCGACGATGCGCGGCGATGCGCGCACGGTCAACGTGCAGTTCGACTGGGACGAACCGGCCGAACGCTCGGTGCGCTTCGCGCTCGACCAGAAGAAGGCGCGCGAGCTGAACGTCACGTCGCAGGACGTGTCGAGCTTCCTCGCGATGACGCTGTCCGGCACGACGGTCACGCAGTATCGCGAGCGCGACAAGCTGATCGCCGTCGACCTGCGCGCGCCGCGGGCCGACCGCGTCGATCCGGCGAAACTCGCGGGCCTCGCGCTGCCGACGCCGAACGGCCCCGTGCCGCTCGGCTCGCTCGGCCGCTTCACGCCGACGCTCGAATACGGCGTCGTGTGGGAGCGTGACCGCCAGCCGACCATCACCGTGCAGTCGGACGTGCGCGCCGGCGCGCAGGGCATCGACGTCACGCATGCGGTCGACGCGAAGCTGAATGCGCTGCGCGCGCAGCTGCCGGTCGGCTATCAGATCAACATCGGCGGCTCGGTCGAGGAAAGCGCGAAGGCGCAGAAGTCGATCAACGCGCAGATGCCGCTGATGGCGATCGCCGTGTTCACGCTGCTGATGATCCAGCTGCAGAGCTTCTCGCGCGTGCTGATGGTCGTGCTGACCGCGCCGCTCGGGCTGATCGGCGTGGTCGCGACGCTGCTGCTGTTCGGCCAGCCGTTCGGCTTCGTCGCGATGCTCGGCGTGATCGCGATGTTCGGGATCATCATGCGCAACTCGGTGATCCTGGTCGACCAGATCGAGCAGGACATCGCGGTCGGCCACGGTCGCGTCGACGCGATCATCGGCGCGACCGTGCGGCGCTTCCGGCCGATCACGCTCACGGCCGCGGCCGCGGTGCTCGCGCTGATCCCGCTGCTGCGCTCGAACTTCTTCGGGCCGATGGCGACCGCGCTGATGGGCGGCATCACGAGCGCGACCGTGCTGACGCTGTTCTACCTGCCCGCGCTGTACGCGACGTGGTTCCGCGTGAAGCGCGACGAACGCGACCCGCAGGACGGCCCGCCGCCTGGCGACACGCCTGCCGCGCCGTCGGGAGCCTGACCATGGATCGATCGATGACCCTGAAAACGAAAGCCGCGCGCGCGCTCGCGCTGGCGAGCATCGCCGCCCCGCTCGCGGGCTGCGCATGGTTCGCGCCGAGCGGCGAGCCGCCCGCGATGCCGGCGCCCGCGCACTACGGCGCCGCGCCGCAAGTCCAGCAGACCGTGTCCGCGCACGGCGTCGCGCAGCAGTTCGAGGTCGGCGCGCAGCCGGTGCCGGACTGGTGGAAACAGTACCGTTCCGACGCGCTGAACGCGCTCGTCGACGAAGGGCTGCGCAACAGCCCGACGCTGAGCGCGGCGTCGCATTCGCTGGATGCCGCGCGCGAACAGTTGCGCGGACAGATCGGCAGCTCGATGCTGCCGTCGATCGACGCGGGCGGCCAGGCCACGCGCCAGCGCGCGCTCGGCGTGCCGATTCCCGCGCTCGGCGCGCCGACGCTGCTGTACGACACGTTCGTCGGGCAATTGCAGGCGAGCTATACGGTCGACCTGTTCGGCGTGTCGCGCTTCGCGAACCGCGCGCTCGCGAAACGCGTCGACGTCAGCGCGTTCCAGCTCGAATCCGCGCGGCGCGCGCTGGCCGCGAACATCGTCACCGCGTCGATCACCGTGTCGGTGCTCAATGCGCAGATCGACACGACCGAGCGGCTCGTCGCGCTCGCGAACGACCAGGCGCACGACGCCGAGCGACGCCACGCGCTCGGTTCGGCCTCGCGCGGCGACGCGCTGAACGCCCGGCAAAGCGCCGACACGTTCGCGGCGAGCCTGCCCGCGCTGCGCCAGCAGCGCGACTCGGCCCGCCATGCGCTCGCGGTGCTGGTCGGCCGCACGCCCGACCGGCCGCCGGCCGATCTCGCGCTCACCGATCTGCACCTGCCCGAGCAGGTGCCCGTCGTCGTGCCGACGGACCTGCTGCGAAGCCGCCCGGACATCCAGGCCGCCGACGCGGGGCTGAAGGCCGCCGCCGCCGAAGTGGGCCTCGCGACCGCGCAGATGTTTCCGCAACTGTCGCTGTCGGCGGCGATGGGCAAAGGCGGCTTCAGCTGGCCGACGATGCTGTCGGGCGCCGGCGCGATCTGGAACGTCGGCGCGTCGCTGAGCCAGCCGATCTTTCACGGCGGCGCGCTGCTCGCCCAGCGCCGCGCGGCGAAGGCGACCTACGAGGCCGCGGTCGACCAGTACAAGCAGGCGGTGCTCGGCGCGTTCCAGAACGTCGCCGATTCGCTCGCGGCGCTCGAGCACGACGCGGAGGCGCTCGAGGCGTCGTCGCGCGCCGCGCTGTCCGCGCGGGGCGCGTACGACGACGCGGCGGCTCGCGTGCGGCTCGGCGCGCTGCCGCCGTCGGCCGCGCGCGCGAGCGAGTTGCAGTACCGCAATGCGCGGCTCGACGAGATTCGGGCGACCGGCGCCCGGTTCGCGGATACCGCGCGGCTGTACCAGGCGATGGGCACGCCGCCGGCCGACACCGGCGACAAGTCCGCTGAAACCGGCCACGCGGCCGGCGACGGCACGGCCGGCACGCAGGCACGCGCCGCCACGCCCGCGGCCGCCCCTTCGGCGCAATAACCGGCCCCTTCGATCGGACGCGCGTACGGATTCCCGACACGCGCGTCCGATCGCCGATCTTCCGCTTGACCCTCACGTAGCGTAACGTTCGAGACTCCAGTGTGCGCACCGAACGGAGGAACGAATGCGGCTGAAAGTGGGAGAACTGGCGAAACGCAGCGGGCTGACCGTCCGCACGCTTCATCACTATCACGCAATCGGCCTGCTGACGCCTTCGGCGCGCGCCGACAACGGCTACCGGCTGTACGACCGCGACGACATCGCCCGGCTCCACCAGATCCAGGCACTGCGTCGCTTCGGACTGTCGCTCGCCGAAATCGGCGACTACCTGAACCGGCCCGGCACCCCGCTCGTCGATGTCGTCGCGAAACAGATCGCGTCGCTCGACCGCCAGCTCGCGCAAACCGCGCAGCTGCGCGAACGGCTCGTGAGCCTGCATGCGCAGCTCACGGCGGGCACCGAGCCGGAACTGGCCGATTGGCTCACCACACTGGAGTTGATGACCGTGTACGACAAATATTTTTCCGAGGAAGAACTCGCGCGCCTGCCGATGTACCAGAAGAGCCAGGCGGGCGACGCGGAATGGATCGCGCTCGTTGCCGACGTGCGTGCGCTGCACGATGCGGGCGTGCCCGCCGAGGACGAGCGCGTCCGTGCGCTCGCCGCGCGCTGGATGGCGCTGCTGGTGCGCGACACGAACAACGATCCGCGCTTGCTCGCGAAGCTGAACCTGATGCACGAGCACGAACCGTCGATGCAGTCGAAGATCGGCATTTCGACCGCGTTGCGCGACTATGTGCTGCGCGCTTCGTCGGAAACGAAGATGCGGCTCTTCGAGAAATACCTCACGCCGGACGAGATCCGCTTCATGCGCGCGCACTACGCCGAACGCTCGATGGAATGGCCGCAACTGATGGCCGACGTGCGCGACGCGATCGATGCGGGCACGCGGCCCGATTCGCCGCACGGCCGCGCGCTCGCGCAGCGCTGGCTCGAGCTGTTCTGCAGCTACGCGGGCCAGGATCCGGCCACGCATGCGAAATTCCGCCACGCGCTGATGAACGAGCCGGCGCTGACGAAGGATTCGTGGACCGACGACACGCTGCTCGGTTTCGTGCGCGAAGCGATGGCGCAGCTGGCGCCGGCGCGCTGATCGCATGATTCGCGCGGGCGGCACATGGATTCCCGTGTGCCGCCCGTTTCACCATTGGCAGCCGGTATCGCGAACCGCGTCCAGCGCGAGCATCGGCAACGCGAGCAGGCCTGCACCCGCGTACGCATGCCGGCAATCGGCACGACGCGCGCTCGATATCCCGTCGGCCAGCTGTGCATCGACGGTGCGACGACGCGGCGCCGCGCCGCCCGACGATGCGCCCAACGCGCCGACCGCCGCCTGCGCCGGACTGCGCGCCGCGCGTTGCCGTGCACCGATCGCGTCCAGATCGCGACGCCAGTCGAGATCGGCGCTTGCAGCGGTGGCCGGACGGCCATCGTGTGCGGCCGCGCTTGGGCCGGCGCGGGTTTCGCTTGGCCTGCGCGACGTACCCGGCGCATCCGGAGACGAACGCGCCGCCCTACGCGCATCCGCCACCGCCGCGGAACGTTTCGCCGATTGTCCGGTGCCGCGCCTGCCCGGGCTCGGGCCGGCCCGCCCGGTCTCGCGTGCGATCACCTCGGGCGCCGGTCGCGCGGGAATCCACTCGACACGCAGCGCGATCCGCGGCTTCTCGCCGGTGTTCGGGCCGGCCGGCCGCGGCGCCCATTGCAGCACGAACCATCCGGCCACGTGGATCGATACGGACACCGCGACGGCCAGCGCAACCACGCGCGACCGACGGCGCCCGCCCGCATCGACACGCCGCGTGCGCGCTGCGTCAGTCGGGCTCGCCGCCGCCGTCATCGCTGAACGCGAGCAGGTCGCCCGGCTGGCAGTCGAGATAACGGCAGATCGCCTCGAGCGTCGCGAAGCGGATGCCCTTGACCTTCCCCTGCTTGAGCAGCGACAGATTCTGTTCGGTGATGCCGACGGCTGCCGCCAGATCCTTCGAGCGGACCTTGCGCGTCGCGAGCATCACGTCGAGCTTGACTACGATCGTCATCGCGCGCCTCAGACGAATTGCCGATGCTCGGCGTCGAGCTCGCTCGCCTGCCGGAGAATGTGCGCGATGACCGCAATGCACGCGGCGGTGAACAACGCGACCACGTACGGCAGGGTGAAACCGACGCTGACCACCCGATGGCCGACCGGTTCGCGCAGCGTCGCCCACACGCTCAGCAGCGGCTCGCACAGCAGGCTCAGCACCACCCACAGGCCGATCGCCCGCCCCGTCTTGCCGAGGTGGCCAGCCGCCTGTGCGGAGAAATAGTCGCGCCGCGCATAGGTGCGGAACAGCGCGCGCAGATGCCGCAGGCCGTTTGCGAGTGCGACGAGCGGCACGCTCGACAGCACGATGGCAACCGCCTTCTGCCACCACGGGAACGCGGCGACATCCACATGCAGGTTGGAGAGCACCGAATCCGTGAGGCCGAAGACGAAGCCGGGCCCCGAGGCCGCGCTCAGCGACGGAAACAGCCAGCACGCGGCGTTGAGCACCAGCATGCAGAAGATGAATCCCAGCGTGACGGTGGCCATCCGCTGGCTGATACGGGCGATGCGATCGGAATGCATGACGTGTCCTCGACGACGAATGAACGAGCGTCGATTGTACGTCGATAATTATCGTAAAACGATAATTAATTGTTGTTCCGTTGTGATTTTTTATCGCGAAGCGTGCTTGACTCGTACCGCCCCGCCCGTATCGCGCGCAACGGACCGAGCGTCGGCCCGGTCGTGGTCGCGCACCGTCCAGTCGGGGTGGGGCAAGGCCGCGTGCCGCTGCCCGTCGCGCGCGACCTGCCCGTTCAGCGCTCGCGCGTGCCGAGGCCGAGCGCCTTCATCCGCCGGTACAGCGTCCGTTCGCTCAATCCGAGCTGCTCGGCCAGCGCCTTGCGCGTGCCGGCGAACGTGCGCGCAATACGGACCAGCTCCGCATCCGACACGCCGCGCGCGTCCGCCGCCTGCGCCTGCGGCGCCGCCGCTGCCGCGACGAGCTCGGCCGGCAGATGCTCGACGCGGATCGTCCCGTCATCGGCGAACAGGCACGCACGTTCCAGCACGTTGCGCAGCTCGCGGATGTTGCCGGGCCATGCATATGCGTCGAGGCACGCACGGGCGCGCTCGGTCAGCACGAACGGCCGCGCATGTGCGTCGCCCGCGTTGCCGCGCGCGTTCGCGATCCGCCGCAGGATCGATTCGGCCAGCAGCGCGACGTCGCCCCGCCGTTCGCGCAGTGCCGGCAGCGGAATCGGAAACGCGTTGATCCGGTAATAGAGGTCCTGCCGGAACCGGCCGTCGTCGATCATCTCGCGCAGCGGCTTGTGCGTGGCCGCGACGAGCCGGAAATCGGCGCGCAGCGCCTCGACCCCGCCGACGCGCCGGAACGTGCCCGATTCGATCAGCCGCAGCAGCTTCACCTGCATCGGCAACGGCACGTCGCCGATCTCGTCGAGAAACAGCGTGCCGCCCTGCGCGGTTTCGACGAGGCCCGGCTTGCGCTGGTTCGCGCCCGTGAACGCGCCCTTCTCGTAGCCGAACAGCTCGCTCTCGAACAGCGTCTCGGCGATCCCGGAGCAATCGACGACGACGAACGGCCCCATCGCGCGATCGCTCGCCTCGTGCAGCGCGCGTGCGAACAGCTCCTTGCCGGTGCCCGATTCGCCGAGCAGCAGCACCGGCAGCGTCGACGGCGCGACGCGCTGCAGCGCGCCGAGCGCCGCGTTGAACGCGTCCGCGCCGCCGACGAGCCCTTCCGCGCTCGGCTGCGCGGACGCGCTGCGCACCGTCGTCAGCCGCTCCACGTACGCGATCACGTCGCCGTCCGCGTCGAAGATCGGCCGCAGCTCGACGTCGACGTGTTCGGGGCCGCGCGGCGTGTGATGGATGTGCAGCACGCGGTTCAGCCCGAGCGACTCGAGCGCCTGCTTCATCGGGCAATGCTCGCCGGCCTGGTCGCACGGCACGTCATAGTGATGCGACACCTGGAAGCAATGCCGGCCGACGTGCTCGACGCCGGCTACACCGAACTGGCGCCGGTACGCATCGTTCGCCGCGAGGATGCGGTAGTCGGGATCGACCACGATCATCGGCTGCGGGTCCTGCTCGAGATACGCGACGAGCGCGCGGACGTCCGGCATCGCGTCGCGGCGCGGTGCGGGAACGATCGGAATGGTGTCGTGCGGAGGCATGCGGAAGCTCGCTCGGCGAAGGGATGCCCGGACGGACTGCCAGGCTGACTGCCAATTCTGCCACGACACTGCCAGTTATGGCAGTCCGGGTCTGCCACCAGATGCCGCCGTTTCGTCCACCGGGCCGCCACCGCGCCGAAAAACCGAGCCGAATCAAGTCCCTGCCACATCGGCCGGCGCCGCGCGGCCGGCTGGCACGCTTCTTGAGGTAAAGATCGCGATTGCAGATGCAGAACCCGATCGAGGACACCCCGTGAGCAACGCCCCCGCCCTGTCGGTCGAAGGCTTTTTCGACCCGGCCACCCACACCGTCAGCTATCTCCTGCTCGATACGGCGAGCCGCGCGTGCGCGCTGATCGACAGCGTGCTCGACTACGATCCGAAATCCGGCCGCACGCGCACCGCCAGCGCCGACCGGCTGATCGCGCGCGTCGCCGAACTCGGCGCGACCGTGCACTGGCTGCTGGAGACGCACGTGCACGCCGACCACCTGTCGGCCGCGCCGTACCTGAAAGCACAGGTCGGCGGCCAGATCGCGATCGGTTCGCACGTGCGCCGCGTGCAGCACGTGTTCGGCACGCTGTTCAACGCGGGGCCGGGCTTCGCGCAAGACGGTCGCCAGTTCGACCGGCTCGTCGACGACGGCGACACGCTCGCGCTCGGCGCCCTGACGATCCGCGCGCTGCACACGCCGGGCCACACGCCCGCGTGCATGACCTACTGCGTCGACGACGCGACGCAACGCGCGGCGTTCGTCGGCGACACGCTGTTCATGCCCGACTACGGCACCGCGCGCTGCGACTTCCCCGGCGGCGACGCGCGCACGCTGTACCGCTCGATCGCACGCGTGCTCGCGCTGCCGCCCGACACGCGCCTGTATCTGTGCCACGACTACCAGCCGGGCGGGCGCGACGTGCAGTTCGTGACGACCGTCGCCGAGCAGCGCCGCGCGAACGTGCACGTGAAGGACGGCGTGAGCGAGGACGATTTCGTCGCGATGCGCACCGCGCGCGACGCGACGCTCGACATGCCCGTGCTGATGCTGCCGTCGGTGCAGGTCAACATGCGCGCCGGCCACCTGCCCGAGCCCGAGAACAACGGCGTGCGCTATCTGAAGATTCCGCTCGACGCGATCTGAGCGCCCGCACCCCACCGAGAACTCCGACATGACAAACATCCGCAAGCTGACCGACGCGCTGTCGGTCTCGCCGCAGATCGCGGCGGCCGACCTGCCCGCGCTTCACGCGGCGGGCATCCGCGCGATCATCTGCAACCGGCCCGACGGCGAAGGCGCCGACCAGCCGACCGTCACCGAGATCCGCGCGGCCGCCGCGCCGCTCGGCATCGACGTGCATTACCTGCCGGTCGATACCGGCAAGGTGACCGGCGACCAGGCCGCGCAATTCGGCGCGCTGGTCGCGTCGCTCGACGCGCCCGTGCTCGCGTACTGCCGCAGCGGCACGCGCTCGGCCACGCTGTGGGCGCTGTCGCAGGCGGGGCTGCGCCCACTGGACGACCTCGTCGCCACCGCCGGCGCGGCCGGCTACGACCTGAGCGCGCTTGCATCGCGTATCGCGCAGGACAGCCGCCAGAGCACGCCCGCCGTGGACGCACGGCACGACATCGTGATCGTCGGCGCCGGGGCGGCCGGCATCGCGGTCGCGTCGAGCCTGCTCGCGCGCGACGCGTCGCTCGACATCGCGGTGATCGATCCCGCCGACGTCCACTAT
This sequence comes from Burkholderia sp. IO2, assembly GCF_029522185.1. NCBI lineage: Bacteria > Pseudomonadati > Pseudomonadota > Betaproteobacteria > Burkholderiales > Burkholderiaceae > Burkholderia > Burkholderia sp. IO2. The sequence goes on from NZ_JAKWFH010000041.1 coordinate 30,606, forward strand.
TACCAGCCCGGCTGGACGATGGTCGGCGCGGGCGTGTTCCAGCCCGGGACCACCGCGCGGCCGATAACCGACGTGCTGCCGCGCGGCGTGCAGCGCATCCGCGCCGCGGTCGCGGGCTTCGAGCCCGACGCGCACGCGGTCGTGCTCGACGGCTACCGGCGCATCGGCTATCGCAAGCTCGTCGTGTGCCCGGGGCTCAAGCTCGACTGGCACGCGATCGACGGCCTCGCCGACACGCTCGGCCGCAACGGCGTCACGTCGAACTACCGCTACGATCTCGCGCCGTACACGTGGGAACTCGTGCGCGCGTTCCGCGGCGGCAATGCGCTGTTCACGCAGCCGCCGATGCCGATCAAGTGCGCGGGCGCGCCGCAAAAGGCGATGTACCTGTCGTGCGATCACTGGCGGCGCACGGGGCGCCTCGACGCCGCGAACGTCGAATTCCTGAATGCGGGTGGCGCGCTGTTCGGCGTCGCCGACTACGTACCCGCGCTGATGGAGTACGTGAAAAGCTACGACATCGCGCTGTCGTTCGGCCACAACCTCGTCGCGATCGACGGGCCCGCGCGCCGCGCGACGTTCTCGCGCGCACTGCCGGACGGCGGCAAGGAAACCGTCGAGCGGTCGTTCGACATGATCCACGTGGTGCCGCCGCAGAAGGCGCCCGACTTCGTGCGCGCGAGCCCGCTCGCCGACGCGGCCGGCTGGATCGACGTCGATCCGGCGACGCTGCGGCACAAGCAGTTTGCCGACATCTATGCGCTCGGCGACGTCACCAACACGACCAATGCGAAAACCGCCGCGGCCGCCCGCAAGCAGGCGCCCGTCGTCGCGCACAATCTGCTCGCGTCGCTCGGCCGCGCGCACGGCGACGCCGCCTACGACGGCTACGGCTCGTGCCCGCTCACCGTCGAGCGCGGCAAGATCGTGCTCGCCGAATTCCTGTACGGCGGCAAGGTCGCGCCGACCTTCCCCGCCTGGCTGATCGACGGCAAGCGCCCGTCGCGGCTCGCGTGGCTGCTCAAGGAGCGCGTGCTGCCGCCGCTCTACTGGAAGGCGATGCTCAAGGGCCGCGAATGGCTCGCGAAGCCCGCGATCGCAGGTTGACCGGAGCGCGATGACGTCATGCTGATTTCCCTCGTACTCGGCGGCTTCGTGGGCGCCGTGCTCGGCCTGACCGGCGCAGGCGGCGGCATTCTCGCGGTGCCCGCGCTCGTCGTCGGGATGAGCTGGCCGATGCAGCAGGCCACGCCCGTCGCGCTCGTCGCGGTGGCCGGCAGCGCCGCGCTCGGTGCGCTCGAAGGCTTTCGCCGCGGGCTCGTGCGCTACCGCGCGGCGCTGCTGATGGCCGTGGCCGGCGTGCCGCTGACCACCCTCGGCGTGCGGCTCGCGCACGTGCTGCCGCAGCGCCTGCTGCTCACGCTGTTCGCGCTGACGATGCTGGTCGTCGCCGGCCGCCTGCTGCGACAGGCGCTGCGGCGGGTCGCGGCGGATGCCGACGCGTCACCGCTGTGCGTCGGCCGCATCAATCCCGACACCGGCCGGCTCGTGTGGTCGTGGCCCGTGGGCGTCGCGCTGGCATCGACCGGCGCGGTCACCGGCCTGATGACGGGATTGCTCGGCGTCGGCGGCGGCTTCGTGATCGTGCCGATGCTGCGCAAGTTCACGAACGTGTCGATGCACGGGGTGGTCGCGACGTCGCTGATGGTGATCGCGCTGGTCGGCACGGGCGGCGTGCTCGCGACGCTCGTGTCCGGCACGCGCGCGCCGCTCGACGTGACGCTGTGGTTCACCGTCGCGACCGCGCTCGGCATGGCCACCGGCCGCGGCGCGTCGCGCCACCTCGCCGCGCGGCACGTGCAGGCCGGTTTCGCGGCCGTGCTCGTGTGCGTCGCACTCGGGCTGCTGGCCAAGGCTGCGTTCGGCGGATAAACCCAGGCGACGTCACGCGCTGCCAAAACGAAACGCCCGGGCCGACTCGTCGTCGGCACCGGGCGTTTTTCATGACGACCGCAATCGGCGCGTCAGGCCGCGAACCCCGCCAGCCGCTTGCGTTCCTGGCGCAGCATCACGAAGTTCGCGATCACGACGCCGGCCGTCACCGCGATGATGAACAGCGTCGCGAGCGCGTTCATCTCCGGGTTCAGCCCGAGGCGCACGCGCGAGAACACGACGAGCGGCAACGTCGTCGAGCCGGGGCCCGACAGGAACGCCGACAGCACGAGGTCGTCGATCGACAGCGTGAACGACAGCAGCCAGCCGGCGATCAGCGCCTGCGAGATCAGCGGCAGCGTGATCGTGAAGAACACCTTCAGCGGCGTCGCGCCGAGATCGAGCGCGGCCTCTTCCAGCGACGGGTTCAGCTCGCGCACGCGCGACTGCACGATGATCGCGACGTACGAGATGCACAGCATCACGTGGCCGAGCCAGATCGTGAACACGCCGCGCTCGGCCGGCCAGCCGATCCACTTCGCGAGCTCGATGAACAGCAGCAGCAGCGAGATCCCCTGGATCACCTCGGGGATCACGAGCGGCGCGTTGATCATCCCGCTGAACAGCGCGAAGCCGCGAAAGCGCCCCATCCGCGCGAGCACGAAGCCGGCCCACGTGCCGATGAACACCGATGCGAACGCGGTCAGCACGCCGATCTTCAGCGACAGCCACGCGGCCGTCAGCAGCTCGTCGTCCTCGGCGAGCGCCGCGTACCAGCGGAACGAGAAGCCCGACCACACGGTGACGAGCTTCGACTCGTTGAACGAATAGACGATCAGGCTGATGATCGGAACGTACAGGAACGCAAAGCCGACGAACAGCGCCGCGAACTGCAGGTAGCGATTCGGCTTCATCGACGCCCCCCCTGTTCCTTCGCCTGGAAGTGCTGGAACATCGCCATCGGCACGAGCAGCAGCAACACCATCGCACAGGTCACGGCCGACGCCATCGGCCAGTCCGCGTTGTTGAAGAACTCGTTCCACATCACGCGGCCGATCATCAGCGTATTCGCGCCGCCGAGCAGCTCCGGAATCACGTACTCGCCGACCGCCGGGATGAACACCAGCAGGCAACCCGCGATGATCCCGTTCTTCGACAGCGGCAGCGTGATCTGCACGAACGCCTTCCACGGTTTCGCGCCGAGGTCGTACGCGGCTTCGAGCAGGCGCAGGTCCATCTTCACGAGGTGCGCGTAGAGCGGCATCACGAGGAACGGCAGGTACGAATACACCATCCCGATGTATACGGCGTAGTTGGTGCGGTACAGCTCGATCGGCGTATGCGTGAGCCCGATCCACATCAGGAAGTTGTTCAGCAGGCCGTTGTTCTTCAGGATGCCGATCCACGCATACACGCGGATCAGGAACGACGTCCAGAACGGCAGCATCACGCCCATCATCAGCAGGTTGCGGGTGGCCGGGTTCGAGCGCGCGATGTAGTACGCCATCGGATAGCCGAGCAGCAGGCACAGCAGCGTCGTGATCGCGGCGACCCACACCGAGTTCACGTAGGTCGCGAAATACAGGCTGTCCGTGAACAGGAACGCGTAGTGCGACAGGTTCAGCGCGATGTGCACGACGCCGTCCGCGTACGATGCAAGCTCCGTATACGGCGGGATGCCGAGCTGCAGCTCCGCGAAGCTGATCTTCACGACCAGCACGAACGGCACGAGGAAGAACAGCACGAGCCACGTGAACGGCCCGGCGACGACCGCCGTCGCGCCCGTCAGGTTGAAGCGCCGCACCGGCCACTCGAGCAGGGACTTGAACGCGTTCATGACGTCAGCACCACGCCGGCGGTCGCGCTCCAGCGCACGTAGATCTCGTCGCCGAGCGCCGGCGTGTCGAGTTCCGAAATCGCGAGGCTCGACACGTTCGCGATCACCGTCTTGCCGCCATCGAGCTTCACGTGATACAGCGAATAGCCGCCCATGTACGCGACGTTGCTGATCCGGCCGCGCGCCCAGTTGAACGCGCCTTCGGGCGGCTTGCGCGTGAGCGCGATCCGCTCGGGGCGCACCGACACCGTGACCGGCATCCCGAGCGGGCCGGAGATGCCATGGCTCACGTACAGCCGGCTCGGCAGTTCCGGCGATTCGATGTACACGTGATCGGGTTCGTCCTCGACCGTCACGCCGTCGAACAGGTTCGTCGAGCCGATGAATTCGGCCGAGAAGCGGCTGTTCGGGTATTCGTACACTTCGTTCGGCGAGCCGATCTGGACGATCTGGCCTTCGCTCATCACCGCGAGGCGGTTCGCCATCGTCATCGCCTCTTCCTGATCGTGCGTGACCATGATGCAGGTGACGCCGACCTTGTTCAGAATGTTGACGAGCTCGATCTGCGTGCGCTGGCGGATCTGCTTGTCGAGCGCGGACATCGGCTCGTCGAGCAGCAGCAGCTTCGGGCGCTTGACCAGCGAACGCGCGAGCGCGACGCGCTGCTGCTGGCCGCCGGAGAGTTGATGCGGCTTGCGCTTCGCATACTTGCCCATCTGCACGAGTTCGAGCGCGGACGCGACGCGCGCCTTCAGCTCGGCCTTCGGCGTGCCTTCCTGCTTCAGCCCGAACGCGACGTTCGACTCGACCGACATGTGCGGGAACAGCGCATACGACTGGAACATCATGTTCACGGGCCGCTTGTACGGCGGCATCTGCGCGAGGTCCTCGCCGTCGATCAGGATCTTGCCCGACGTGACCGTCTCGAGGCCCGCGAGCATCCGCAGCAACGTCGACTTGCCGCAGCCCGAGCTGCCGAGCAGCGCGAACAGCTCGCCCTGGCGCACGGTCAGGTTGACGCTGCGCACGGCTTCGGTGTCGCCGAATTTCTTGACGACGTCGACGATCTGGACAAAGTTCTCGGCGCGCGCATCGGCGCCGGAGGAGGAAACGGAGAACGGCGCGCCCGCGACCGGCGCGCCCGACTGGCTATTCATGATGTGCTGCTTCTCTCCTGCGTTAGACGAACAAAGCCCCCGGGGGCACCAGGGGCTTCATGACTGCTGATTCACTTCGGCTCGCGTCAGCGGCCCGACTTCAGCTCGGTCCACAGACGCGTCTGCAGACGCTGGATTTCAGGCGGCAGCGGCTTGAGCAGGAACAGCGTCTTCACGACGTCGGCCGGCGGGTAGACGGCCGGGTCGTTCGCGACGTCGGGCCGCACGTACTTGCGTGCCTCGGCATTGGCGCTCGGGTAGTACACCGCGTTGGTGATCGCCGCGTGCACCTTCGGATCCTCGATGTAGTTGATCCACTGCAGCGCGGCTTCCTTGTTCTTCGCATCCTTCGGGATCGCCATCACGTCGAACCACACCGGCGCGCCGCCCTTCGGAATGTAGTACTCGACCTTGTACGGCTTCTTCGCCTCGATCGCGCGATGCTTCGCGATCACGACGTCGCCCGACCAGCCGAACGCGAAGCAGATGTCGCCGCCGACCAGGTCGTTGATGTAGCCCGACGAGTTGAATTGCGTGATGTACGGACGGATCTTCTTCAGCACGTCCATCGCGGCCTTGTAGTCGGCCGGGTTCGTGCTCATCGGATCCTTGCCGATGTAGTGCAGCGTCGCCGCGAACATCTGGTCGGGCGCGTCGAGCACCGACACGCCGCAGGTCTTCAGCTTCGCGAGGTTTTCCGGCTTGAACAGGATGTCCCAGTTGTCGAGCGGCACCTTGCCGAGCGCCTGCTGCGCCTTCGTCAGGTTGTATGCGAGGCCGGTCGTACCGTACGCCCAGGGCACCGAGTACTTGTTGCCCGGGTCCGCGCCGGCGACGAGCGCCATCAGTTGCGGATCGAGGTACTTGAGGTTCGGCAGCTTCGACTTGTCGAGCGGCGCGAAGATGCCGGCGGCGATCTGCTTGCCCGCGTAGTTGCTGGTCGGCACGACGATGTCGTAGCCCGAGCTGCCCGTCAGCAGCTTCGCCTGCAGCGTGTCGTCGCTGTCGTAGTTGTCGTAGCGGACCTTGACGCCCGTCTGCTTCTCGAAGTTCGGGATCGTGTCCTTCGCAATGTAGTCCGACCAGTTATAGACATTGAGCTGCGTATCCTTCGCCGCTGCCGCCGATGCACCCACGCACAGCGCGAGCGCTGCGAACCGGCCCACTACCTTTGCTTTCATCCCGTTCTCCCTCCGGCCGGACACACTGCCCGGCTGCCGTCTGCCTCGTCATGGCGGCGCATTCGGGCGCGCCGCCCCTCGAAAACCCCGAAAACTACCATCATTCGCGCCCCGTCACAAAAAAATCATGCCGGTGTCGCGCAAACGGAACAGATTACCGCCGCCGGCCCGTCGGGCCGCCCGCGCGGCGGGGCGTTCCGGGGGAATTCTATCGGGTAATCGACGGCTGTCCACCCGGAAAAACGGACAGCGGCGAACCCGCGTTCGCATGCCCGGCGTGCCCGCCCGGCGCCCGCAGGCAACGCCCGGCCGTACTGTCCCGCTGCCGCGCCGGGACAGCATGCCGGCGCGAGCGACCGGCCGGGCCGCCGCGATGCATTAAAATGGCGGCTGACGATTCAACTGCGCGAACCCTCCCGATGGCCTCCAATCTTCACGACCTCCCCGACAGCCCCTGCATCGGCGTGTGCTCGACGCTCTTCGACGAAGTCTGCAAGGGCTGCGGCCGCACGGCCGCCGAAGTGTCGAACTGGGTGTTCCTGAGCGACGACGAAAAGCGCGCGGTGTGGGAACGCATCACGCGCGAAGGCACCGCGATGCGCTTCCAGTACGACAAGCTCTAAAGCGTCCCGCGTCGGCGCAGGCCGACGCGATGCGAACGATCGGGCAGCGCCGTCCGCTCACACGCCGCTCGCTCGCCCCCCGGCCGACTTCATCCGGCCAGCCTCCCTGCCCGCCTTCGCTGTTACACCGCCGCGCACCGACGCGACACCTTCCCTCTCTCCCCGCTCTTCCCGCTGCCGACGTACGCGACGGCCGCAATGACGTCACGCGTCCGCCGTCCCGAGCCGCCAATGCCGACCGCTCGGTGCGAACCGTTGGGCACTTCGTTCGTCAACATCGTCGGCGCACGCCGATTCCATATCGCTTCATCGTCGCCGAAGTTTAAAAATATCTGATCTGACATTCTTAACAATTAAAACACCGGCTTTCCGCATGAAAATCGAATTCCCCTCCCGACCAAAACTGGAAATCTCATAAAAAATATCCTCGAAAATTTATACAAGTCCGATTTCTTTTCGGAAATCGAGTTGATAAATTTCCTCCGCTCATCGGAAATAACCGCGAGCAAGTTTCATTTCATTAATCCAGACAAACCCGGATCGCCGAATCCATTTTCGGCATTCCGGATTGCCACCAGGAACACGTCCAGATGAAATTCGTTAAGATGACGAACCAGGCCTCGCGCCTCGTGATTGCAGGCCTGCTCGCATGGGGCACCACCGCGGCTTTCGCCGACACATTCGACGTCAAGGTCACCGGCACGGTGAAGCCCGGCGCGTGCACGCCGACGCTGGCCGGCGGCGGCACGTTCGATTACGGGCTGATCGGCTCGGCCCAACTCAGCCCGACCGCGCCCACGCTGCTCGCGATCCTGTCGGATTCGATCACGATCACCTGCGACGCCGCCGCGCGCGTCGCATTGACGGCGCAGGATAATCGCGCCGGCACCGGCGCCCTTTCCGGCAATATCAATTTCTTCGGCATGTCGAAATCGGATAATGTTCAATTCGGCCTCGGCACGGCCAGCGGCAAGAATATCGGCGGCTTTGCATTCCGTTTCCGGAAGAATTCGTTCCAGGCCGACGGCGCGGCCGTCGATTCGATTTATTCGAGCACCAAGGGCACCACCTGGACGGCTTCCGACGGCGTGGTCGACAACACCGGCGGCTACGAATCGTGGGCCAAGAAAGGCCAGACCGTGCCGGTCGCGGCGAAGGTGTTCTCCGGCACGCTCGACGTGCAGGCCGCGATCGACAAGACGTCGAATCTCGACCTCAGCCAGGAAATCAATCTCGACGGCCTCGCCACCGTGTCCCTCGTGTACCTGTAATGCCGGTACGCGTCGTGCCATTGATTGACTCGATCGCCTGACAGGCGTCGACCGCGCCGCCGCTTCACGAAGCGGCGGCGCGACACACGCTTGCGCCAACAGCCAGCCGGTTCCATGACTCTCCCAGCCCTCCATTTCCCGCGGTTTTTCCCGCTCGCCCTGCTCGCCGGTTGCCTGCTCGGCCCGGCCGCCGTTCACGCGATGGGCGTCGTGCCCGAAACGTCGGTCGTGATCGTCGACGAAGCCGACGGCGAAGGCACGATCTCGGTCAAGAACACCGACGATCACCCGACGCTGCTGCATACGACGATCGAACCGATTCCCGAAGACGACGCCGTGCTCGTGGTCGTGACCCCGCCGATCGCGCGAGTCGAAGGCGGTGCGGTGCAGCTCGTCCGGTTCGTCCTCGCCAGCGACGCACCGCTCGCCACGCAGCGCCTCGCCCGCGCGTCGTTCTCGGGCATTCCGCCGCAGCGTCCGGGCCGCAACGAGATCCGGACGATCATCCGCCAGAACCTGCCCGTGCTGATCCAGCCGCGCGATCTCGCGCGCAACGACGCACCGTGGACGTTGTTGAAGTGGTCGGTCGAAGGCGGCGAACTGGTCGTGCGCAACGACAGTCGCTACGTGGTACGCCTCGAACAGAAAGTGCAGCTGCTTCCGACCCGGCAGATCGTGTCGCTGCCGACGCCGTACGTGCTGGCCGGGCAAACCCGCCGGATCGCGCTCGCCGAGCGTCCCGCAACGCTCGAACAGGTACGAATCTTCCCGGCCACCGTTTACGGCTACTCGGTCGAGCACTACGACGCGGCGCTCGCGCCCCGTGCGGCCGATGCGGCCTCGCACCGGTAGACCGCACGGCATCGTTTTCGGACCGTCCATGTCGCGCTCCGCTCATCGCCGAAACGCACTGCTCGCGCTCGGGCTGTACGTCGGCGCTGGCAGCGCGCCGTGCGCAGCGCCGGCCGGCCCCGCACACCCGTCGACCGACGCGCTCGAATTCGACGCAGGCGCGTTGCGCGAGCACGGTATCGACGCCACGACCAGCCGCTATTTCGCGCACGCACCGCGCTTCATGCCGGGTCTCTCGGCCGTCCGGCTGACGGTCAACGGCCGGCGCGCCGGCCGTGCCGATGCGCGTTTCGACACCGACGGCAACCTGTGCGTCACGCCCGAGCTGTTGCGTGCGGCCGGCCTCGTCGCGCCCGACACGTTCCGCGACGCGACCGCCTGCCACGATTACCGGCGCGCGTATCCGCAGGCGATCGTCACGTTGCGCCCGGCCGACGGCGCGATCGATTTCGTCGTACCGGCCGACGCCCTCGATACGCGCCCGCGCACGCCGGATACGTTCGCACGCGGCGGTCTCGCCGGCCTGGTCAACTACGACGTGCTTGCGATGACGACACGCAATCCGGCCGGCACGTCGCAGTACTGGCAGGCCGCGACCGAGGCCGGATTCAACGCATCGGACTGGATCGTGCACAGCAGCCAGATCGTCACGTCGGTGGACGGCCGCGTGGGCGTCGAGCATCAGGCGGCTTACGCGCAGCGCACCTTCGCCGCGCGCGGCACGACGCTGCAGGCCGGGCAGATCGTTCCGCAATCGACGCTGTTCACGGTGGGCCGGATGTTCGGCGTGCAGACGTTTCCCGACGAAGCGCTGGCCGCCGCGCCCGGCGCCGCTGCCCGGGTGACCGGGATCGCCCGGACGCAGGCACGCGTGGAGGTGCGCCAGCTCGGCGTGCTGATCCACGCGTCGCAGGTGCCGCCCGGACCGTTTTCGCTGGGCGACCTGCCGCTCGTCAGCGGCGCCGCGGATCTCGATGTGACGGTGGTCGAGGCAACCGGCGGCGTTCAGCACTTCGTCGTGCCGGGCGCGTCGCTGCCCGGCGCCGGGCTCGCGGCGGCGCAAGGGCTGGCGATCGCCGTCGGCCGCGTGCAGAACGACGGATACGCGCAAGCGCCGTGGCTCGCGACCGCCACGCGCGGCTGGCAGATCCGGCAGCGTGCGCGGCTGAGCGCCGGCATCCTCGCGTCGTCGCCGTTGCAGTCGGGCGCCGCGCGCGTCGAATTCGCGCCGCTTGCCGGGCTCGGTGCGGCCGTCGGCATCGACGTCAGCCGCACCGCCGCCCGACGCGGCACCCAGGCCCGCATCGCATTGGCGAACACGCTCGACACGGCGCTGCGCGCCAGTCTGTCGTTCGTGCGACGCACGCCCGGATACCGGGAGCTGACCGACGCCGTCCGGTCGCTGGACGCCTTCACGCCACCCTCGCATACCCAGTTCGCGACCACACTCGGCTGGCACGATCGCGCACTCGGCGCGCTGTCGTTCGACTACACGCGCGTCGGGCTGTTCGACGGCCCCGCGCTGCAGCGCGTGTCCGGCACGTGGACGCGTCCGTTCGGACGCGCATCGGTCGCGCTGAACGTGAACCGCACGCTCGGCAGCCGCGGCGCGGGCGGCACCCAGGTCTACGTGAACATGAGCGTGCCGATCGGCCGTCGCAACGTCGGCACCTATGCGAACCTCGACGGCCATGCGGTGCGTTCCGGCGCACGCTACGCCGACACGTTCGGCCGTACCGGCCACTACAGCGTCGCGGCCGACTACGACACCGCGAGCCGGTCGCCGTCGATCCGCGCGAGCGTCAGCGCGACGCCGAACCATGCGCGCGCCACCGTCAACGCGGGCGTGTTCGGGGCCGGCCGCTCGATGTTCAGCGTCAACCTGCGCGGCGCGCTCGCGTGGATCGATGGCGCCGGCATGCTGTCGCCGTATGCGATTCGCGACACGTTCGCGCTCGCGCGCGTCGGCGAACAGCCGGGCATCGAACTCGCGACGCCGTCCGGCCCGGTATGGACCGATCGGCGCGGCCGGGCCGTCATCGCGTCGCTGCCCGCATACGCGCAAACCTTCATCCGGATCAGGACGAAAGACCTGCCGCGCAATATCGATCTGAAGAACGGCATGCAGACCGTCGAAGCAGGTCGCGGCTCGGTGAGCCGTGTCGAATTCGCCGTCGAGACGACGCGGCGCGTGTTGCTGACCGTGACGCAAGCGAACGGCGCGGCGTTGCCGGTGCTGTCGACCGTCATCGACGACGACGACCGGTTCGTGACCGTATCCGCGAGCGCGGGCAAGCTGCTGCTCGCGGGCGCGCAGTTGAGCATGCCGCTGCGCGTCGTGCTGCCGGACGGCCAGCACTGTCGGCTGACGATCGCACTGCCGGACCGGCCGCCCGTCACGACGCGCTACTACGAGCGGGCCGACGCGCGCTGCGAGCCGGACCCCGATACCGCCCGCGACGCCCGCACATAAAAAAAGCGGCATGCCGACCGCCATGCCGCCAACCCCAACTCTGTTCTTGTTCCGTCGCGTCTAGAACTTCATCCCGACGCCCACGCCGACGATCAGCGGATCGATGTGCAGCGTGCCGATGCCCTTGTCGCCCAGCGTCGCATCGGTGCTCATCCAGATCTTCTTCACGTCGACGTTCATGAACACCTTCTTCGTCAGCTGCACGTCCACGCCGAACTGCAGCGCGGGGCCGAAGCTGCTCTTGTTGATCGACACGCCCTCACCGCCGACGTTGAGTCCGTTGTTGTAGAAATACGTGTAGTTCAACCCGGCGCCGACGTACGGGCGCACCTTGCCCGCATGGTTGAAGTGATACTGCAGCAGCAGTGTCGGCGGCAGCACGCCCACGCCGCCGAGATTGCCGAGACTCGACGTCAACTGATGCCGCGACGTGCCGAGGATCAGCTCGACGCCGAGGTAGTCGCGGATCATGTACGTGAAGTCGAGCTCGGGCACGATCGCGTTGTTCACGCCCGTGTTGATCGCGCCGAGCGTGTCGCTCGCGCGCTCGTTCGGCTGGATGCTGATCGCGCGAAGCCGAACCAGTACGTCACCCTGATGGATGCCGTCGCCCGGCGACGCCGCGTGCGACAGCGACGGCATCGCGATGGTGGCCGCGACGGCGGCAGCGGTGACACAAGTTCGAATCGTTTTATGCATGGTACGGACCCCCAAAGAATGGTTTCCATTCTCCCTGTAGGGTCTTTTCGTCATCTTGATATTGGTCAAGCCAGCGTAAACGTGGGACGGTTTGCCGCAGGCTCGGTCGCACTGCCCGTCAGCAGCAGGTCGAGCAGATCGCGCACGCTGCGGATCGCGCGGCCGAACGGCAACGCCTCCCGGCCGCGGAAGAACAGACCGTTCGCGACATCGCCGCGCAACGCGGCCGCGAGCCGCGTATCGATGCAGAAGTGGCCGAATTTCTCGATGCCGTCACGCAGGCCGCATACGCTCAGGCATTCGAGCGCGGTCGGGCAGCGCTGCTTCAGCGCGCCGAGCTTGGTGCGAATGCGTGTCTCGTTGCGCAGGTAACGATCGAGCCACGGCGTCTTCACCGCGCGTGCCGGCAGCCCCGTCACGCTGACGAATTCGACGATGTCGTCAGGCGTCGCATCGGCGAGCACGCGCTTGAAATGCGGATGCGCATCGCCTTCCTCGGTCACCGCGAACGGCGTCCCGACCTGCACGCCGTCCGCGCCAGCCGCGAACGCCGCGCGCACCGTATCGTGACTGTTGATCCCGCCGGCCACGATCAGCGGGATCGTGTCGCGGGCGATGCCGAGCGACGCCATCACCTGCGCGGTCTCGTCGAGCACGCGCGCGAAATCGAAACGGGCGTCGTGCATGTCGTCGATCTGCGTAACGCCGAGGTGGCCGCCCGCGTGCGCCGGATGCTCGATCACGATCGCGTCGGGCAGGCGCCCCTTCTTCATCCACTTCTTCAGCACCAGCGCGATCCCGCGGCTGTCCGACAGGATCGGGATCAGCGCGATGTCGTGCCCGTGCGTGAGGTCGGGCAAGTCGAGCGGCAGACCCGCGCCCATCACGATCGCGTCGGCGCCCTCGGCGCACGCGACCCGCACGTAGTCCGCATGCGCGCTCACCGCCTTCATCACGTTGACCGCGATCATCCCGCGCCCTTCGCTGTACGTTTTCGCGAGACGGATCTCGCGCGCGAGCGCGTCGAGGTTCGCCGCTTCGAGCGTCGCGCGATCGGGTTGCGCGCGGCAACGCTCGAGCAAATCCGCGTGATGGTGGCGCAGGTCGATGCTCGCGATCGTGCCGACCGCGCCTTCGCGCGCGACGCTGCCCGCCAGCCGGTGCGCGGAGATGCCGACGCCCATGCCGCCCTGCACGACGGGCAGCAAGGTGCGGCCGCGAATCGTCAGCGGCGGAAAGGAAGTGCGTACGGTCATCTGAAACCTCGTCGGAACATCGGAACCGCGATGATCGACGATCCACCGCCGCGCACCTTGACGGCCGTCAATAAAAAAACGGCACGCGAACGTGCCGTCTCCGGTTCGGGCCGCGCGCGGCGCTCAGGCCGGCTTGGCCGGCTTCAACTGCATCGACTTGTATTCGAGATACTCTTCGAGCCCGTATACGCCGTTCTCGCGGCCGTGCCCGGACTGCTTGAAGCCGCCGAACGGCGCGGCGCCGTTCCACGTGCCGCCGTTGATGTCGACCTGCCCGGTGCGGATGCGGCGCGCAACGCGCATCGCGCGTTCGTCGCTGCCGGCCCACACCGCGCCGCCGAGCCCGTACGGCGAATCGTTCGCGATCCGCACGGCTTCGTCTTCATCGCGATACGTGATGATCGACAGCACCGGCCCGAAGATCTCTTCCTGCGCGATCGTCGATTTCGGATCGACGCGGCCGAACACGGTCGGCTTCACGAAGAAGCCCTTCGCGAGCCCTTCCGGCAACCCGGTGCCGCCCGTCACGAGTTCCGCGCCTTCGTCGATGCCGCGCTGGATGTAGGCCTGCACGCGCTGCTGCTGCACGGCCGACGCCAGCGCGCCGAGGCGCGTCGCCTCCTGCCGCGGGTCGCCCGCGACGTACGTTTCGGCCGCGGCCTTCGCGATCTCGCGCGCTTCGTCGTAGCGAGCTTCCGGCACCAGCATCCGCGTATGCGCGGAGCAGGTCTGGCCGGCGTTCAGGTAGCACGCGTTGACGGTGCCCTTCACCGCCGTCGCGAAATCGGCGTCGTCGAGGATCACCGATGCCGACTTGCCGCCGAGCTCCAGCGCGACGCGCTTGACGCCCGCGGCCGCCAGTTCGGCCACGCGCTTGCCCGCGCGCGTCGAGCCGGTGAACGACACCATGTCGACGTCCGGGTCGGTCGCCAGCACCTCGCCGACGACCGGGCCATACCCGCACACGAGGTTGAACACGCCGGCCGGCAGCCCGGCCTCGTGGATCGCTTCGGCGAGCATGAACGCGTTGAGCGGCGCGACTTCGGACGGCTTCAGCACCACCGTGCAGCCGGCCGCGAGCGCCGGCGCGACCTTCAGCGTGATCTGGTTGAGCGGGTAGTTCCACGGCGTGATCGCCGCGACGACGCCGACCGGCTCGCGCACCACCAGCGAATTGCAGACCCGGGCCTCGAATTCGAACGATTCGGCGAGCTTCGCGTACGCCTTCCAGTTGTAGATCGGGCCGCCGACCTGGATCGCGCGCGACAGCTTGATCGGCATGCCGACTTCGCCGGTGATCGACTGCGCGAGTTCCTCGCTGCGCGCCTGCAGATGCTCGACGATCTTGCGCAGATAGCCCGCGCGCGTCGCGGCCGGCATGGCCGCCCACGCGTCGAAGGCCGCGCGCGCCGCGCGGATCGCGTCCTGTGCGTCGGACGCGACGCCCTCGGGAATCCGGCCGATCACGGCTTCGGTGCCCGAGTCGATCACGTCGATCGTGCCGGTGCCGGCCGGTTTGCGCCATGCGCCGTCGATGTAGAACTGGTCGTAGATTTTCATCGTGTTCCGCCTCCAGGGAAGCCGCCATTCTAGCGAGCGTTTCGGTGACGGGTGTGACGAATGACAGCGATTCGAAAGGACCGGCGCCCCGTCGCGCCGGTGCTCCGCCGCCCGCCGCACACGGCCGGCGCGGCATCCGTCGGGTCGCCGCCACGTCAGCATCCGCCCGGGTGCGCGGCCGGGCCCGCATCGTGCTATGTTTTTGATATCGGCATCGGCCCGTTGCGGCCGGCGCCGCCCGGAATCGACGCACTTCGTGAGCGCTGCCATGTCCGACGCATCCCATACCCTCGGCTCGCAAGACCGCCTGGAGCTGCTTTGCTGGCTCACCTGCGGCAACCTCGGCGCGTTTTACCTCAACGAATCATGGCCGGACGCCGCGTTCCAGGTGCAGGCCGCGCACCGCTGGCTCGACCGCCATCACCGCCAGGCCGACTGGCTGTCGGTCGCCAGGCTCGCGGCGCTCGCGCAGGACATCGCGAAGCGGCATGCGGGGTTCGTCGACGCGTCGTGGGCGCGCGACGCGGTCGAGGAAATCGTCGATACCGACGATCTCGACTATCGGGCCAAACTCGTGCAATGGGTGTACGAAGACTGCTGCAAGGCGCTCGCGGACAAGCGGCTGGCGGATTGAGCCGCGCGGACCGCGCCCGGGCCGCGGCATCGCCTGACGGGATACGCGCTGTTCGTCGTGACGAACGTCACGGCCGGAATGACTGCCGGGGCACGGCGCATGTGCGCCGCCCCGGCGCCGGCACGCGCAACGCGTGCCGATGCGTTTACAGCAGCGACTTGGCCTGCGTGAGCACCTTGTCGCAGATCTGCTTGGTCACCTGCTGCTTCAGGCCGCCGCCGCTCAGGTCGAGCTTGCTGCCGTTGCCTGCGTCGAGAATCCCGCTCGCACCGCTCGTATAGCCACTGTCGGACGACGCGGACGCGTTGCCGCCGAGCTTGCCGATCAGCGCGTCCTTCACCGACGCCGCGCCGCCGCCGGTCGCGCCGCCGAGATAGTTGTTCTGGATGCAAAACTGCAGCAGGCCCGCGACGTTGCCCGTGCTGCCCGGCATCAGCGACGCACCGCCGCCGCCCGTCAGCGCGCCGCCGAGGCCGCCGAGGTTGCCGAGCGCCCCGCCCGCGCTGCCGCCGGAATCACCGCCCCCGCCGACCTGTTTCAGGACGTCGCCCAGTTGCGCGTGGGCGACCGAAAACGGCGCGAGCAATCCGATCAGCGCGCCGGCAACGGTCGCGCGGTAAAGACGTGCATTCATGTAAAGCCTCCCGGTTGTGATTGCGTGAGTACCGCGAATCGCATCCAAGGATACTCAATCGACCGTGGCATGACAGCCTTCGACGCCGCGTGAAACGTCAGGCATCGTGATATCGCAGCGATTTGACAATGCTTGACGGGCGTTTCCGTGTCGCAGGCCCGCGCGAAGCGTCATAGAATCGTCGTCGGCCGCCTGACCGCTGCGATCCGACATCCACCTCGAAATGAATGACCCTCGCGTGGCGCTTGCCCATCGATTTTTGCTGATCGCCGGCGCATCGGCCGCACTCATGGCCGGCGCCGATGCCACCGATGTCGCCGCTGCGGCGCCCGTAGCCACGACGGCTTCGGCCTGCACGTCGCCTTCGTTCGACCGTTATCCGGCACCGACCGCCGCCCGTGCGCCGCGCAAGCCGGCTGCCACGCCTCGGCTCACCAGCAAGGAAGCGCGCCTGTACCGCACCGTCATTCGCGACGAATTCGCGCAACCGGCCAATTTTGCCGGTCACTACCGCGTCGCGATCTGGGGTTGCGGAACGGATTGCCGAAATTTCGCGATCGTCGACAAGGACACGGGTGCGACGTACACGATGCCCGGCGTGAAATCCATCTCGGGCGTGATGGGCAATGACGACGAACGTGTCGACTTCCGTGCCGGCAGCACGCTGCTGATCGTCGCCGGCTGCTTCAACGATGCGTGCGACGACAGCTACGCGAAAGCGGCCCGGTTCTTCTACGAATGGACCGGTTCGCGGCTGCGTCCAGTCGGCCGGTGTCCGCTGGCCATCGAGCCGGTTCAATAAGCGGCCCGGGCCAGCCATGACGACCATTCACCTCAGTTTCGACGACGGCCCCGGCCCCTCGACGCCTGCGCTGCTCGACGTGCTGCACGACGCATCGTGCACGGCGACCTTCTTCGTGCTCGGCAAGCATCTCGCGGGCGCGCTCGACGTCGCAACGAGAATCGCGCGCGACGGCCACCGGCTCGGCAACCACACGTATTCGCACGCGAAACCGGGCGCGCTCGCCGACGCCGCGCTGATCGACGAGATCGACACGACCGACGCGCTGATTCGCGACGTCTACCGTCGCGCCGGCCTTGCCGCGCCGGACACGATCCCGCTGCGCCTTCCATACGGGTTGATGCCGCAGGACGGTCGCGCGGCCGTGCTCGCGCGCGCGCAACGCGAACACACGGGCTGGACCGCGATACTGGACGACTGGCAACGGCCGGCGCCGTCGCCGCACGCGCTGTTCGACGCGATGTGCGCGCATGCCGATGCCTGCGCGGCGCAGCATCGCGACGTGCTGTTCTGCCTGCACGATGGATCGCGGCACGGCGACGCGCGGCCCCACACGGTCGAAGCGGTGCGGCTGTTCCTGAACCGGCAGCGCGCTGCCGCCACGCCCCGTTAGCCCGCGGGCACCGCCCCATCCAGCAACTGCCGCCAGCCGCCGAGAAATCCGATGCCGGGCCCGGGCATCCACAACCCGCGCTGCGCGGCTTCGAGGTGGATCAGCGTCTGGTCCGCGCAGAACAGCGTCGTCAGCGCGTCGTGGTGGTCGCGCAGCCAAGCCGGCGCCGCATCCGGACGCGTCGCCGCATAAGCGTCGAGACTGGCCACCCATCGCCCGCGGTCGAACACGAAGCCATCGTCCCGGTCCGCATCGCGCGACAGCGCGAACGACGCAAAGGCCGCCTCGAGCCATGGCGCGCCCTGGCCCACGTCGTCGAAATCCAGCACGCCGTTCACCGCGTTGCCGACGTACAGCAGGTTGCCCGCGTGATAATCGCCGTGCAGCCAATGCGCCGGCCCCGTCAGCCACGCCGCCGCCGCGTCGAGATGCGCGCCGATCCGGCGGATCACCGTGTCGTAGGCATCGTTCAAATCGCCCGGCAGCGACGGCATCGCGCGCGCCGCGACGCGCGCATGCCGCGCGGACAGCCACGCCAGCGGCGCCGCTTCGCTCGCGGGTATCGCGGGTATCGCGGCCAGTGCCGTATGCAGATGCGCGAGCGTGCGCATCGCATCGGTCGCCCCCGCGTGCGGGTCGTTCGGCAGGCCGGGACGGCCGTCGATATGCTCGAACAGATGCAGCCAGCGTCCGTCGGGCAGCCGCACGCCGGTTCGCGCGTCGACGGTCGGCCGCAGCCGCGGCAGCGCGGGCAGCCGCGGCGCCGTGCGTGCCGCGCCGAGACGGCCGAGGATCGACGCCTCGCGCTGCATCTGCCCGAGCGGCTTGCCGGCCCACGACACGCGCAGCACCGCGCGCCCCGCATCGCACTCGACGAGATACGTTTTGTTAGTATGGCCCGACGCCAGCGCCTGCAGGCGCGCCGGCCCGATGTTCCAGTACCGGTGAAGCCACGGTTCCAGCGTTTTCACGTCACTCCTACTCGTTGCATTGACCATGTCAGAGCGTCCTTCGGCCCGCATGCGGGACATCAACATCGAATGGCTGACGCGCGCCGCCGAATTCGGCCACCTGTTCCAGACCCGCTGGCTCGGCGAGCGCTTCTTCCATCTCCCCGGCGACATGCTCGCGCTGCAGGAACTGATCTGGCGCGAGCGCCCCGACTGCATCGTCCAGACCGGCATCGCGGCGGGCGGCGGCGTGGTGTTCACCGCGTCGATGCTGGAACTCGCGGGCAATCACGGCCGCGTCGTCGCAATCGAGCCGCGCCTGCGCGACGAGGTCCGCCAGCGCCTGCAATCGCACCGCCTCACCGATCGCATGGTGCTGATCGAAGGCGAATCGTGCGCGCCCGACACGCTTGCATCGGTGCGTACGCAGATCGACGACGGCGCGCGCGTGATGGCGATCCTCGATCTCACGCACACGCACGCGCACGTGCTGCGCGAACTCGAATGCTATGCGCCGTTCGTGACGCCCGGCAGCTACGCGATCGTGATGGACACCATCATGGAGTATCTGCCCGAGTCGATGTTCGACGGCAAGCCGTACGGCCGCGGCAACAACCCGGCCACGGCCACACGCGAATTCCTCGCCCGCGACGATCGCTTCGAAGTCGACCACGACATCGAGGACCGCGTGCTCATGACGCTGTCGCCAGGCGGGTTCCTGAAGCGAGTGCGCTGATCAGGCGGGCCGCTTGCGCGGAGCCGTCGCGCGCCGCATAGCTGTCGCGGATCCGCGCCGCGTGTTCGCGCAACGGTCCGGCGCGTAACAGGCGTTCGAGCGCATCGGTAATGTCCGCGACACCCGCCTGCTGCAGATCGAGCACGCAGCCCGCACCGGCCCGCTCGACGAAGTGCGCCGAATGAAACTGGTCGTTGCAGAACGGCGACAGCAGCATCGGCACGCCGCACGCGAGCGACTCCATCACCGAATTCGCGCCGCCGTGGCTGACGAACGCGTGCGTGCGCCGCAGCAGCGCCAGTTGCGGCGCGTAACGTACCGCGATCACGCGTGCGTCACCGGCCGGCAGCAGATCCGAATCGACCAGTTCACCCACCGACAGCAGCAGTTGCGCGGACGTCGCGCGCGTCGCGTCGATCACCTTCGCGAACAGGTCCGGATGGTAGTAAAGCTGGCTGCCGAGCGACATGTAGACGAGCGGCCGATCCGCGTCGAGGCGCTCCCACGGGAACGCCGTCTCGTCGCCGCGCGGGCCCGACGGCATCGCAGGGCCGACCAGTTCGACACCCGCGGGCGGCGCGCCGACCAGCGCGTCGGTCGTGAACGCGAGCGTCAGGTGCGGCGACAGCACGTCGCAACCGCGAAAGCGTGCGTCGAGGCCGTAGCGCGCGAACAGGCGCGTGCGTTCCGGTGCGAGCCATCGCACCGTGCGCAGCAGTTCCGAATCGAGATCGTCCGGCAGCACCGGATTCAGCGAATTCGACATCGACACCCACGGCAGCCCTTCCAGCTCCGCGGCAATCGCCGCCGCATAGAGCAGCGGATCGATCACGACCACGTCGGGCTGCCATTCGCGCAGCACCGCGCGGATGCCGTCCACCTGCGCGGGCGCGAGGTCGATCAGCAGCGTGCGGATCCAGTGCCGCAGCCAGTCGGCGTCGCGAATGTTCGCGGCGAAGCTTGCGCCGCGCGACAGGTCGTGGCGCTCGGGCGTCTCGCGCGGCCCGACGAACGCGAAACCGCCGGCGCCGTCGAGCTGGTCGCTGATGTCGGCCGGCGCATAGAACGCGACGTCGCAACCGGCGGCGCGCAGATGCTGGGCCGGGCCGATGCACGGATTGACGTGGCCCTTCTCGGGCACCACGCAGAACAGGATGCGTTTCATGAACGGCTCAGGTGGGGCGATGCACGGCATCGGGATGAAGGCGATCGAGATGATCGAGGATCAGGGTCAGCGTCGTCCACAGCACGCGTTCGGTATCCGTCTGCAAAGCGGGCGCGGCCACGCCGAGCGTGTCGGCCAGCGCATGCGTGCGGTCGCGATCGAGCAGCGTCGCGAGATCCATCGCCGGCGCGAGCCGCCCGCGCTTGGGACCGTGCACGAGACGGTCCGGCAGGTTCAGGCGCGCCCCGAGATCGCGCAGGCACTGCTTGTTCGGATCGGGCGCGATGCTCGTCAGATGCGCGACGACGGCGGCATCGACGAACGGCGGATGCAGATCCACCGACGCGGCGTCGAACAATGCGTGACACAGCGGCAGATAGTTGGCCGACCGGTCGCGGCGCAATACCTGATCCGCACCGTCGCCGGTTATCGCGGCCTCGACGCCGTCCGCTGCCATCGCCTCGGCCAGCAGCAGCTTCGCGACCGGATGCAGGTTGAACATCGGCTCCTCGACCGCATGGGTCGTTCTCGGCAGCGCCGCGATGAAATCGGCCTCGGTCGCGCGCACGATCTTCACGTTCGCCTGCATCTGCGTGGCGAATTCGAGCGCCGCGTCGCGTTCGCAGTAATCGGGCATGTCGGTCACGAGGATGTAGGCCGTCACGTGCCGCAATGCGCCGAGCTCGCGCAGCAACGCGAGCAGCAGCGCCGAATCGAGCCCGCCGCTCAGCGCCAGCGCGACCCGCTTGCCGCTGTCGAGCGCGCGCTGCAGCGCCGCGCGCAGCGCGGTGCCCAGATCGGCGGGCTGCGGCCGCCCGGGCGCCGGCTGCACCGTCAGCCCCTGCGGCGACCGGATCAGTGCATGGCCGGGCGGCACCGCGAGCACGTCGCGCAGCACGGTGCGGCCGACGAGGCGCTCGCCGCTCAGGTAGCCCGCGATGGCGGCCGCGTCCGGGGCGCCGGCCGGTTGCCCCGACGCCCGCAATACGGCGCGGATACCCGACGCCGACACGCCGCTGCGCGGATGGTAGTGCAGACGATCGAAACCGAACGGGTCGCGCGTGCCGACGATCATGGATAACGAGCCTTCAAGGTGTCCACTTCAATGCGTTTGAGGATGCGATGCGGCGCCACCGGCGCGCTGCCGCCCTGACAATGCAGGCACGCTTCGAGCGGCGTCTCGCGTTGCAGATAGGCGAGCATCGCGTCGAGCATGCCCGCATCGTCGCGCAGCGGCAGGCCATCGGCCTGAAAATCCTTCTCGCCCTGGTACAGCGTATGGAAATGCGCGGGGCGCGTGCACGTGTAGAACATGCCGTCGCGAATCATATGGCAGCGCTCGCGAATCCAGCAATCGTGGTAAAGGCGTCGGGCTTCGTCGCGATCCGTGCCCGCCTGGGCGCGGTTCATCGTCGTGAACACGTCCTGCACCTTCCAGTTCAGGCGCACGTCGAAGCGCGCGGCCTGGCGCTCGACATGCGCGATCAGTTCGGCGGAAAGCGCGGGCTTCGGATAGCGCGAGATCGTCAGCGCATCCACCGCTTGCCAGAACGCGTCGGGCATCTCGCCGAGTTTCAGGCCGTTGGTCGTGACCGAGATCACGGGCGCGATGCCGGTCGCGCGTACGCGCTCGATCATTTCGACGAGCGCCGGATGCAGCAACGGCTCGCCGCCGACCAGCTTGAACATGCGCGGGCGCAACACCTTCGCGGCCTTGCGCAGATCGGCTTCGATCGATGCGGGGCTCGCGTACCACTCGGGCAACAGCGGCGACAGCGAGCAGCATTCCGCGCAGGTCAGGTTGCAGTGATCGACGATATGCGCTTCCAGCGAGCGCGTCTGCACGCGCCCGTCCTCGACGCGGTAATCGCGATCCAGCGGCGGCGGAAACACGTGTTGCCGCTCGCCGGAGCGCGGCGGATTCGGGATCTGGTTCGGATTCGCACTCACATCAGCTTCCTGCTTCCACGCAACGGGAAAAGAAATCGATCAGATGGCCACGCGCGTCCACCATCGCGGACGCCATCGTCACCGCGCCGTTCAGGTGCGACGCGAAGCACGACGGATCGTGAAGCCAGCCTTGCACGATCCACAGCTTGAGCGCGTGCTGCACGCACGCGGCATCGACCGCCCACGCGATGTGCGCGGGGTTCACCGGCCGCACCCGCTGGTAAGCACGCACGAATGCTTGCGCGAGGTGCGGCGCTTCCAGCGGCAAATGATTCAGGCAGCGCACCAGCTCGTATTCTCGAGGCGCGCCGATCGACGCTTCCCAGTCGACGATCAGCGGCGGCAGCGTGCCCATGAACAGATAGTTGAACTGGTTGTAATCGTTGTGGATCGGGTGCTGCGGATCGTCGGCCGGAAACGCTTCGATGCTGCCCGGATAGTAGCGGTCGAGCATGCGCAGCGCGAGATCGACGTAGCGGCGCAGGTTCGTCGCGTCGGCGGCGTTCGCATCGGCTCGATCGAGTGCATCCAGCAGGTTCCGGCGTACCGCATCCGCGTCGATCGACGTCAGTCGCGCACGGATCGTATCGAGCGACGGCAGATGCAGTCGTTCGAGGCTCACGTGCAACGCGGCCAGACTCGCGCCGAGCGCATCCCATTCGGCTGGCGAGAACGTATCGTAGGTCTTGAATTGCCCGGCTTCCCAGCGCGTCAGCATCGCGTGCGCATGTTGCCCTGACCACAGCGATGCGCCGGACGTCGTGCGCTCGAGCGTCTGCACATGAAAACGGAGGTCGTCATGCGTTTCCAGATGCGCGAGCACGGCGGTTTCCTTGACTGCGCGCGCATGGTGTTCGAGCGCATAGAGTTTCACTGCCACGCCCGCGCCGCCGCTGGTCGGCAGATGCCACACCCGTTCGCTCACTTGCGTCGGCGGCCCGCCGCGACCGAGGTCGTACGCGCCGCGAATCTCGTCGAAGGTGACGGCGAGCGAATCCATTCAGATGTGCTCGGCCGGCCCGTGCCGATACGGATGGCCCGTCAGAAACGTGTTGTGTCCGACGTAGCGCAGCTTGTACATCGCCGGCCGGAACAACACCGACGGATCGTTGTTCGCGATGCCGAGCAGCGGGTACAGGTCGTGTCGCACGAAAAACGCGTTATTGCCCATGTCGTCGCAGCAGACGAGTTCATAGCCTTTATCGCGGCCGAGATGCACGAGCGATTCGAGGCTCGCGCCGTAATAGGTCGAGCCGTCCCATTCGTGGTCCGGATTGAAGCACATGACCCACCGCTCCGGCGGCGTGTAGTACGGGTTGTATTCGATCACGACGATGCGCGGCTCAAACGCTTGCAGCCCGCGCCACACCCAGTAATCGTTGCCGTCGATGTCGATCGACAGCAGGTCGAAGTCGGCCGGTACGTTCGCGTCGGTGAGCAGTCGGTCGACCGTGTCGGGCTGCACGCGATCATGGTGCAGGCGGACGCGTTCCACGCCCGCGTAGTGCGCGGCAAGCTTGCCGAACCGGTATGCGCTGCCTTCCACGAGTACGCCGGCCCAATCGTGTTCACGCAGCAACCGCGCCGTGTTGCTGTTGCGCAGGCCGTCGCTCGCGCCGATATCGACGCAGAAGCGGTTGGTCGGCGCGATCCGCTCCATCAGGCGCGCCAGGATGCCCTCCTCGGTGCCCTGCGCGTACAGGCTGGGCGCAAGGCCGGACAGGTCGAGCGGGCGAGGATGGTCCTGCATCGAGGGCGGCTCCGGGGTGAAATGGGGAATGATGGGGCGTTGGGTGGGTAATTTACCTGAAGTCGATTACGCGGAGGAAACTCGGATGCGCGATGCGGTCGCGTTTTACCGCAGTGGATATGAAAAAGCCCGCATCGACATTACTGTCGATGCGGGCTTGTGGCGGTTCCGGCGATTCGCTCCGTCCGGTATGCCTACCGTGCACCCACGACCGGAGAAAACCTCAGGACACTTACTCCTGCCCCTGACTCGTCAGGAACTCCTCGTAATTCCCGCCGAAGTCGAACAGCGTGCCATCCGTCTTCACTTCGATGATCCGGTTCGCCAGCCCGCTTACGAACTCACGGTCGTGCGACACGAAAATCAGCGTGCCTTCGAACTGCTCGAGCGCGATCTGCAGCGACTCGATCGATTCCATGTCCATGTGGTTGGTCGGCTCGTCCATCAGCAGCACGTTGTGGCGGCCGAGCATCAGCTTGCCCCAGATCATGCGGCCCTTCTCGCCGCCCGACAGCACCTTCACCGACTTCTTGATGTCGTCCGACGAGAACAGCAGGCGGCCCAGCGTGCCGCGCACCATCGTTTCGTCGTCGCCGTCCTTGCGGTACTGGTCGATCCAGTCCATCAGCGTGATGTCGTTCGGGAACTCCTCGTACGTGTCCTGCGGCATGTAGCCGACGTTCGCGTTCTCCGACCACTTCACCGTGCCGTGATCGAGCGGCAGCGCGCCGAGCAGCGAGCGCAGCAGCGTCGTCTTGCCCGCGCCGTTCTCGCCGATGATCGCGATGCGCTCGCCCGGCTGCACCGACAGGTTGAAGTTCTGGAAGATCGTGCGCTCGTACTTCTTCGTGATCTCTTCGGCGACCACCGCGACATTGTGCAGCTTCTTCTCGAACTCGAAGCGGATGAACGGGTTCTGGCGCGACGACGGCTTGAATTCCTCGATCTTGATCTTGTCGATCTGCTTCGCGCGGCTGGTGGCCTGGCGCGCCTTCGACTTGTTCGCCGAGAAGCGGCGCACGAAGTCCTGCAGTTCGGCCACGCGCTCCTTCGCACGCGCGTTCGCCGCAGCCTGGCGCTCGCGCGCCTGGGCCGACGCGAGCATGTAGTCGTCGTAGTTGCCCGGCCAGACCTTCAGCGTGCCGAAATCCATGTCGGCCATGTGCGTGCACACCGAGTTCAGGAAGTGACGATCGTGCGAGATGATGATCATCGTCGAGTTGTACTCGTTGAGCGTGTGCTCGAGCCAACGGATCGAGTTGATGTCGAGGTTGTTGGTCGGTTCGTCGAGCAGCAGCACGTCCGGCTTCGAGAACAGCGCCTGCGCGAGCAGCACGCGCAGCTTCCAGCCCGGCGCGACGTCGGCCATCGTGCCGTTGTGGAACTTCTCCTCGATGCCGATGCCGAGCAGCAGCGCGCCCGCGCGCGCTTCGGCGTCGTAGCCGCCGTATTCGGCGAACTTGCCCTCGAGCTCGGCCGCGTGCATGTAGTCGTCGTCGGTGGCTTCCGGGTTCGCGTAGATCGCGTCACGCTCGGTCATCGCGGCCCACATCTCGGTGTGGCCCATCATCACGACGTCGAGCACGCGCACGTCTTCGTACGCAAACTGGTCCTGGCGCAGCTTGCCCAGGCGGACGTTCGGCTCCAGCGCGACGTTGCCGGCGCTCGGCTCGAGGTCGCCGCCGAGGATCTTCATGAAGGTCGACTTGCCACAGCCGTTCGCGCCGATCAGACCGTAGCGGTTGCCCTCGCCGAATTTGACCGAGATATTCTCGAACAAGGGCTTCGGCCCGAATTGCATCGTGATGTTGGCAGTAGAAAGCACGGCAGGTCCCGTTAAGAGAGAAATCGACGGAAAACCGTGTATTTTAGCAGGTGTCGGAGAAACTGCCGACCGCACCGCCCCGGCGGCGTATTCCCGGCCTCAGGCCCGGCGCCGGCGGCCCGTCAATACGACGGCACGCG
The DNA here is from genome assembly GCF_029522185.1 of Burkholderia sp. IO2. Lineage (NCBI taxonomy): Bacteria > Pseudomonadati > Pseudomonadota > Betaproteobacteria > Burkholderiales > Burkholderiaceae > Burkholderia > Burkholderia sp. IO2. The sequence continues at coordinate 56,646 of NZ_JAKWFH010000041.1, forward strand.
CTGCACCGCCGTCTCACCGGAATCCCGCATGCTCGCCAGCCAGCTTCGCGAACAACTCGTCGGCGCATGGCGCCTCGTGTCCTACGAAATCCGCCCACGCGACGGCAGCACCGTCACCTATCCGCTCGGCCGCGACGCGCGCGGCTGGATCCTGTACACGCCCGACGGCTACATGTCCGCGCAGCTGATGGCGGCCGGCCGCCCGCCCTACGCGGACGGCGACCTGCAGGGCGGCAGCGTCGAGGAGCGCGCGGCCGCGGCGCGCGGCTACATCGCGTATTCAGGCCCCTTTAATGTCGACGACGACGGCATGTTGACCCATGAAATGGACGTCAGCCTGTATCCGAACTGGATCGGTAACGTCCAGCAGCGTGTCGTCAGCCTGGACGGCAACCGGCTGCAGCTCAGCACGGCCGGACCGGTTCGGATCGACGGCCGGGAGGTCGAGCCGGTGATCGTCTGGGCACGCGCCGGCCGCTGAGCGTGCCTGGGGCGCAGCACGGCCGTCGCGCGGCCGGCCGCGGCCGGCCGCGGCCATGATACCGATGCCGCACCATCGCGCATGCCGCTCCCGCGGCTGCGCGTCACTTGCCGGCCTTCTTGGCCGCTTGCTGCGCCGCCTTCGCCTTCATCTGCCCGAACAGTTCGGAGCACGGCACGTCGCGGTTGTTGCTCGGCGCGATCAGCGGGATCAGCGCCGCGAACGGGTTGATCAGCCCGAGGCCGACCATCGCGCCGGCGCGCAGGGCAAGCGCGCCCGCATCGACGCCGACCTTCGGGTTCTTGAACGTGCCCTTCGCATACAACGGCGAGCGCAGCGAGAAGATCCGGAAGCCCTTCGTGTGCGGATGGATCTTCAGGTCGAGCGATTCGTCGCGCAGGTTGATCGGGCCGTCGACGTTGATGAGCGCATCGTCGGTATCGAGCGCGAACACCTTCGGGTCGAGCATGCCGTCGGTCGCCGCGAAATCGATCGCCGCGCAGTTGATGTTGACGTCGCGGTTGCCGAACAGCTTCTCGTAGACCACGTTCGCAACGTTCAACCCCGCGGCCTCCATCAGCAAGCGGCTGATGCGGCCGTTGGTGATGAGCGCCTTCACTTCGCCGGTCGACGTCGCCGCGAGCGCGGCCGGCGAATTGCCCGTTGCCGACAGCGACGCGTCGCCGTTGATTTCGCCGAGCGCCGTCTGCATCACCTTCTGCGTCGGGAACAGCTGCTTGAGCTTCAGATGCCGCGCGGCCAGCGTGAAGCGGCCCTTGAGCGGCGTGCGGCTGCCGTCGAGATGCGCGTTGGTCGCGAGCGTGCCGCCCGCGACGCCGAACTGCAGCGGCTCGAGCGACAGCACGCCGTCCTGCAGCAGGATGTGCGTGTACAGGTTGGTGATCGGCAACTGCGGGCTCTTGATCAGCTTGCGGCCGGTGAACTTCACGTCCGCGTCGATCGCGCTCCAGCGTTCGGTACGGAACGTCGCCACCGGCAGCACGCGGTCGGGCGGCTGACGCGTCGTGTCGCCGCGCTTGGCCTTGCTCGCGGCCGTATCGGCGCCGATCACCGGTGCGAGATCGGAGAACTGCAGCAGGTTCGACACGAGTTCGCCCGACAGCTTCGGACGCGGTTCGCGCTGCGCCCAGGTGAGCGTGCCGCCGAGATCGCTGCCGCCGACGCGACCGTTGAAGTTCTCGTAGCGGAAGGTGCTCGCATGCGGCTTGAAGTTGCCGATCAAGCGCCCTTCGGTCGCGTACGGCGGCGTATCGGGCAGCGTGATGCCGGTGAACTGGTAAAGGTGCGACATCGACGTGCCCTGCAGCCACAGCCGCAAGTCGAGCGCGGCGAGATGCATCGGGTCGGTCAGCGTGCCGACGATCGCGAGCCGCGTATCGCCGGCCTTCACGTCGGCCTGCAGCGGGAACGGCCGCGACGTATCCTGGATCGCGAGCACGCCGCCGACCTTGCCGGTACCGTTGATCGGCACGTTCTTGTAGCGGCCGTCGACCTTCAGCCCGAATGCATAGGTCGGACCGGACGGTTTCGCGGGCGCCGCGGCCCCGCTCGCGCCGGACGCGGCAGTCGCCGTCGATGCGGAACGCACGGACGCGGCGGACGCACCCGACGCACCCGACGCAGCCGATGAACCCGCCGAACCGGCAGCAGCCGAAGCAGCCGACGCCCCCGACGACGCAGCCGCGCTCGGAGCCGACGCGCTCGACGCGGCCTGCGCATCGGCCTTCGCACCCAGTTGCGCGGCGCCGTGCTTGCCGACGCGCTGCGCCGACGCCGCACGCGACGTCTGCTCCTGCTCCTTCAGCACGTCGCCGAGCGGGATCGGCTGGCCGAGCGTATCGATCGCGACGGTCAGGTCGGCCTTCGTGATCGCGTCGCGATACGTGACGGTGCCCTTCGCGAACCCGAAGCTGTCGAGCCGCACCTTCCACCGCGAAGGCTGCGACGATTGCTTGAACTGGAAGGTCCACGTATTGGTGCCGTCCGCGCGCCGCTCGAGATCGACGGCAGGATTCACGACGTCGATCGACGGGATGACGATTTCATGTGCCAGCAGCGGCAGGATCGCGAGATCGAAGTGCGCGGCATCGAGCGTGACGAACTTGGGTGCCTTCGCCCAGTCGGGATTGCCGATCTCGAGCTGGGTGGCCGAAAAGCTCGGCCAGGGCACCCATGCGCGCCAGCCGGTCTCGCCATCGGGGCGACGCCAGCCGACCTTGAGGTCGCCGTTGATCGCGAACGGGCGGCCGAGTGCGGCACTCACCTGTTCGTTGACCCACGGTTTCGCCCGGTTCCAGTCGAACGTGAAGAGAAAGACGCCGGCCGCCGCGATGAGCACCGCGACGATACCGACGATCCATGCAGCCGATTTGCCGATGGCTCGGGTTAGCGTCATGGCGGTTCCGTTGTTGTTCTGAAGCGTTGCCGCACGATGCCGGGCCGCTTGCGTGGACGAACGGCGCACGACAACTGCGGCTTTTCAATCGGTATTATGACGCACGACGTGGCGGCCTTTCGGCGCCATTAACGCTTTTTTTCATTTGTGACATGACCTTCCCCACCGGCCTCATCGATGCGCGGCACATCACGCGGCGCGACGCCAGCAGCGGCAAGACCTTGCTGGCCCCGACCGATTTCAGTCTCGCCGCGGGATCGCGAATTGCTATCACGGGACCGTCCGGGTCGGGCAAGAGCGTGCTGCTGCGCGCGCTCGCGCTGCTCGATCCGCTCGATGGCGGCCAGCTCCTGTGGCGTGGCCGCCGGATCCGGCGCGGTGCGATTCCGCGCTACCGGCGCAGCGTCGCCTATGTCCGCCAGCGCCCCGCGCAGATGGACGGCACCGTCGAGTCGCAATTGCGCTATCCGTATTCGCTCGCGATCTATCGCGACATCGCGTTCGATCGCGCGCGCGCCGAAGCGCTCGCCGCGCAGGCCGGTCGCGGCGCCGACTTTCTCGACAAACGCGCGAGCGACCTGTCCGGCGGCGAAGCGCAGATTACCGCGCTGCTGCGCGTGCTGCAGCTCGATCCCGACGTGCTGCTGCTCGACGAGCCGACCTCCGCGCTCGACCCCGAGTCGGCACGCGCGATCGAAGCGCTCGTCGGCGCGTGGTTCGACGCGGCGCCCGATGCACGGGCCTACATGTGGATCTCGCACGATCCCGCGCAGGCCGCGCGGATCGGCACGATGCAGCTCGTGATGCAGGCCGGCGTGCTGCACGCGGCCAACCCGACGGAGGCTGCGCAATGAGCCCGGCACTGCAGGACCTGAGCCTCGTCGACGTCGGCATCGCGGCCGCGCTCGTCGCGGTCAACGGCGCGATCTCGGCGGCGCTGTCGCTCGGCCTCGGCCGCAAGCTCGCGCTCGCGGCCGTGCGCACCGTCGTGCAGTTGCTCGCGATCGGCTACGTGCTCGGCTGGGTGTTCGGCCATCCGCACTGGTACGTCGTGCTGCCGCTCACCGCGCTGATGACGCTGATCGCCGGTTTCGCCGGTGCGGGGCGCGGCAAGCGCACGTACCGCGGCCAGCGCCTCGACAGCATCGCATCGATCTGGTTCAGCAGCTGGTTCGTCGCGGCGGTCGGGCTGTTCGTCGTGATCCGCATCCATCCGTGGTTCGCGCCGCAATACGCGATCCCGATCCTCGGGATGATCCTCGGCAATACGCTGACGGGCGTATCGCTCGGCGTCGAGCGAATGATGGAAGAGCTCACCGCGCGCCGCGATCGCGTCGAAACCGCGCTCGCGCTCGGTGCGACGCGCTGGGAAGCCGCGCAGGACGCCGCGCGCCAGGCCGTGCGCGCGGGCATGCTGCCGACGCTGAACCAGATGGCGGTGGTCGGCGTCGTGAGCCTGCCGGGGATGATGACCGGCCAGGTGCTGGCCGGCCAGTCGCCGCTGCAGGCCGTGCGCTACCAGATCGTGATCATGTTCCTGATCGCCGCGGCGTCCGCGCTCGGCACGGTCGGCGCGGTGCTGATGACCTATCGCCGGCTGTTCTCGGCCGATCACCGCTTTCTCGCATCGCGACTCGAAGAGCGCACGCATTGACGCGTCGCTGCAGCGCGCGAGGCGCGGCCAGCGCGGTCAATGCGCGCTGCGTCGCTTGCCGATCGCCTGCCGGAGTGCGGCCGAGATATCCGCATCGGGCGCGAGCCCGTCGACCGAAGCGATCAGTCGCACCGCGCGCGACGTCGTCACATACGCCTGCGCGCCGACATAGCCGCCGCTGCCGGCCGAGCGCGTGGTCACGACGAGCGCCTGCGGCGCGCGGGCGCCGAGGTCGGCCGTGTACGCATCGACGATCGTGCCGTCGCGCGCATGCAGCGTGCCCGTCACGTAATCGTCGGTATCGAAGCCCGGGGCGGCATGCGCGGTCGAATACACGCGCACCGCGTAGCTGCCGGTCGAGCACGGTTCGAGTGCGCCGCTCGATATCACCGCCACCTGCTGCCGCGACGGCAGCTCGACCTTCTTCACGAAACCGCATTCGTCGGCCGCGTGAGCGTGCGCGACAACGAACGCAATGGCAGACAGCAGCGCGTGCATTCGAAGTTTCATCGGGAAATAGTGACCGGAAGGAGAGGATGCGGGCGAGCATAACGTGACATCCACATGACGTCACGCCTCGCCATTGCACGATCGCGGCACCGTTCCGCGAAGCAGGCGGCCAAACGCATGGCGACGACGGCACGACCCGCTCGCGTGCGGCCCTGCTCGCTCCGCCATCGAACCGGTTGCGCGCGCACCGACAGAAATGCCGGCCCGCGCGTGCCCGCTCAATGCTTGATCGACACCGTCACCTTGGTACCGTCGCTCATCGTCACGGACTTCGACCCGCCGTTGGTCGAGATCGACACCCACTTCACCTGGCTCACCGACACGACGTCGGGGCACTGCAGCGACTTGCCGCCGGCCGTCACGCTGCGCGTGCCCTTCGGCGCGGCCGCCTGGAAGCTCAACTGCACGTTGGCGACGCCCTTCGCATCGACCGACGGCGCGAGCCGCACCTGGGTCTGCCGCACCATCGCGCCGTTCGCGTCGCGCGGCAGGTTGTCGGCGTTCGGGCAGCCGTCCGGCATCGCGACCGCGCCGCTCGGCGGCACCGACTTCCAGTTGAAGTCGTCCGTCTCGCCCGAACGGATCTTGCGGGTCTCCTGCGTATTGCCGAAGGTCTTCGAGTCGACCTTGACGGTGTATTCGAGCTGTCCCGTACCGCCGCCCTTCAGGCTGCCCTTGACCGGCGGCGCCGCGAATACGCTCGCGCTGACGCACGCCGCCGCGAACACGACCGACCACGATGCGGCGACTGACAAGCTGCGTTGGCTCATGCTGACCTCCTTGTAATGCGGCGGCACGCGCGTGCCGCGCGGTTTTCGATGCATGATGCGTTGCCAGTCTACCGCCAAGCGCGTTGCAATGCGCCGCAAACGCATCGGGTGTTACCCCGCTTGCGTTCGCGGCGCCGCAACCTTACGCGCGCTGCCGCTCAGAAGCCGCTCAGCACGAGCTTGCCGATCGCGCGTCCGGCCTCGAGCATCCGGTGCGCGCGCCGCACGTTCTCGGCATTGATCGTGCCGAGCTGTTCGCCGAGCGTCGTACGCAGCGTGCCGCCATCGACGAGCCGCGCGACTTCGCCGAGGATCCGGTGCTGCTCGATCATGTCCGGCGTCTCGAACATCGCCCGCGTGAACATGAATTCCCAGTGAAACGCGGCGCTCTTCGCCTTCAGCAATTCGACCGGCACGGGCTTCCCGTTCTCGACGATCGTGCAGATGCCGCCCTGCGGCCGAATGACTTCCGCCGCGGCCGGGAAATGATGGTCGGTATCGTTGAAGATCAGCACGTAGTCGACGCTCGGATGGCCGGCCTCGCGCAACTGCGCCGGCAGGTCGCCGAAATGGTCGACCACCGCATCCGCACCGAGCGAGCGCACCCAGTCGGCCGACGCCGGCCGCGACGCGGTCGCGATCACGTGCAGCTTGCCGAGCGTCTTCGCGAGCTGGATCGCGATCGAGCCCACGCCGCCCGCGCCGCCGATGATCAGCACCGACTTGCCGGCGTCCGCGCCCTGCGGCGACACGCGCAACCGGTCGAACAGCGCTTCCCACGCGGTGAGCGCGGTGAGCGGCAGCGCGGCCGCCGCCGCGAAATCGAGCGTGCGCGGCTTCAGCGCGGCGATCCGTTCGTCGACCGCGTGGAATTCGCTGTTCGCGCCGGGCCGCGTGATGCTGCCCGCGTAGAACACTTCGTCGCCGGGCCGGAACAGCGTGACGTCGGCGCCGACCGCGACGACCGTGCCGGCCGCGTCCCAGCCGAGCACGCGCGGCGTCTCCTCGACCTGCGGCTTCGGCGCCCGCACCTTGGTGTCGACCGGGTTCACGGAAATCGCCTCGACCTTCACGAGCAGATCGCGCGGGCCCGGCACGGGTTGTGGCAGTTCGACGTCGAGCAACGCTTGCGGGTCGTCGATCGGCAGATAACGGGTGAGTCCAACGGCTTTCATCTCGATACTCCTTTCAGGGAATCCGGCAGGCTGCGGCGCAACCTCCATGCGTGCCATCGTAGGCAACCCGATCCTTCGAGAAAACCGCTATATTTCCTGAAACATTTTCAGGAATTTCAGAATAATGACGTCCGATCCGATTCCAGCGCCCGACAAGCCGCTCGACCTGCTCGACGTTGCGCTGTTCGTCCGCGCGGCGCTGCTGTCGAACGTCAGCGCGGCCGGGCGCGAATTCGGCGTGTCGGCCGCCGTTGCCAGCGCACGCATCGCGCAGCTCGAACGCCAGCTCGGCGCCCGGCTGCTGCACCGCACCACGCGCCGCATCAGCCTCACGCAGGACGGCGAAGTCTTCATGGCGCGCGCCGACGCGCTGCTGGCGGCCGCCGACGCCGCACGCGCGTCGGTGGGCCGCGGCCGCAGCGAGCCGTACGGGCGCTTGAAGGTGTCGATGTCGTCGTCGTTCGGCCGCCAGCACGTCGCGCCGGTGATTCCGGCGTTCCTGCGCCGCTACCCGTCCGTGTCGCTCGATCTGCGGCTGTCCGACGAGATCGTCGACCTGGTCGACGACGGCTACGACGTCGCGATCCGCCTCGGCGCGCTGAAGGATTCGACGCTCGTCGCGCGCAAGCTCGCCACGAACCGCCGCGTGCTGTGCTGCTCGCCCGCCTATCTCGCCGAACGCGGCACGCCGCGCCATCCGGCCGACCTGACGCAGCACGAGTGCGTGATCCTCGGCGACCAGCGCGACTGGTCGTTCGCGACGCCGCAGGGGCCGCTCACGGTGCGGGTCGGCGGCCGGCTGGTGGCGAGCAACGGCGAGGCGATCCGTGAAGCGCTCGTCGACGGCTTCGGGATCGCGATCAAGTCGACCTGGGACGTCGGCCCGCTGCTCGCGAGCGGCGCGCTCGTCAGCGTGCTCGACGACTATCCGTTCGCGGAAGACGTCGCGATCTGGGCCGTCTATCCGAGCCGCGCGCACGTGCCGCTGAAAACGCTCGCGTTCATCGCGTTCCTGGCCGAGCATTTCGGCGATCCGCCGTACTGGGATCGCGCGAACGGGTGACCCCGCTGCCGCGCACGGTTTCGTGCCGGCCCCGGCCGCCATGCGCGGCCAACCGGCTACAATGGCGCGTTCGCGACGCAATGGCCCGCCGCCGCACCGGGCCCGCGCTCGCAGGCGGCCGCCCGTGGGCCGCGCACGTCATTCATTCGTCTCCCAACCACTCGTCATGACCCACAATCTCGTCATCCAGAGTCTTGCGCCGCTGTCGGACGCCCATCACAAACCGCTGCTCGCGCTGTCGCGCGGCACCCGCATCGTGCAGACCGACGATCACGCGCTGCGCATCGAAAACGCGAGCCCGGCGCAGCGCCTCGACATCGACGCGTACTGCGGCACGCATGCGCTCGACTTCGGCTTCGTCGAGGCCGGCCGCACGCTCGGCGATTTCGGGCTCGCCGTGATGGACATGGATTCGACGCTGATCACGATCGAATGCATCGACGAAATCGCCGATTTCTGCGGGCTGAAAACGCAGGTCGCGGAGATCACCGAAGCGTCGATGCGCGGCGAGATCCGCGACTTCAACGAAAGCCTCACGCGCCGCGTCGCGCTGCTGGCCGGGCTCGACGCGCACGCGCTCGAGCGCGTGTACGAAGAACGGCTGCAACTGTCACCGGGCGCCGAGACGATGCTGGCCGGCGTGAAGGCCGCCGGCATGAAGACGCTGCTCGTGTCGGGCGGCTTCACGTTCTTCACCGAGCGGCTGAAGGCCCGCCTCGGTCTCGACTACGCACATGCGAACACGCTCGAGATCGTCGACGGCAAGCTCACCGGCAAGGTGCTCGGCGAGATCGTCAACGCCGACGTGAAAGCCCGCCTGCTGCGCGAGACGTGCGCGTCGCTCGGCCTCGAACCGCACCGCGCGATCGCGATGGGCGACGGCTCGAACGACCTGAAGATGATGGCCGAAGCCGGGCTGTCGGTCGCGTTCCACGCGAAGCCCGTCGTGCGCGATGCAGCGACGGTCGCGTTCGACCATGTCGGCCTCGACGGGCTGCTGCGACTGTTCTGATTTCGCGGCACCGTCAATGAAAAACGCCGGCGCGACAGAGCATCGCGCCGGCGTTTCGTTTTTGTGCCGGACGTGGCCGCCCTACGATCAACCCAGTGCGGCCTGCATCGCACGCTCGATGTCCGCGCGCAGATCGCCTTCGTCTTCCAGACCGACGTAGAAACGCACCAGCGTGCCGCGATGCGGCCAGTCCGGACGCATCGACGCGACGTCGTAAGGCATCGCGAGGCTGCACGCGCCGCCCCAGCTCCAGCCGATCGCGAACAGCTCGAGCGACTCGACGAAACGGTCGACCTGCTCCGCGCTGTAGCGTTCGTCGAACACCACCGAGAACAGCCCGCCCGCGCCCGTGAAATCGCGCATGAACGACGCGTGCCCCGGGCAGTCGGCGATCTGCGGATGCAGCACCGTCGCAATCTCCGGCCGCGCCTTCAGCCATTGCGCGAGCGCGAGCGCGCTCTTGCTGTGCGCGTCGAAGCGCACCTGCATGCTCGGCAGGCTGCGCAGCACGAGCGAGCAATCGTCGACCGACACGCCGATCCCGCAGCGCATCCGTGCGAGCTTCAGCTTCGCATGCAGCTCCGCGTTCGCGGTGATCGTCGCCCCCATCAGCACGTCGCTGCCGCCCGACTGGTACTTGGTCAGCGCCTGCACCGAAATGTCCACGCCGTGCTCGAACGGCTTGAACGCGAGGCCCGCCGAAAAGGTGTTGTCGATCGCGGTGACGATGCCGCGCGCCTGGGCGGCCGCCGTGATCGCCTGCACGTCGGGCACTTCCATCGTCACCGAGCCGGGCGCCTCGATCCAGATCAGCCGCGTGTTCGGCTGGATCAGCTCGGCAATGCCGGCGCCGATCAGCGGATCGTAGAAGCGCGCGGTGATGCCGAAGTCCTTCGCGAGCCAGTTGCCGAAATCGGCGTTCGGGCCGTACACGTTATGCGGAATCAGCACGTCGTCGCCCGCTTTCACGATCCCGAAGTAGACGTTCATGATCGCCGCGAGGCCCGATGGCTGCAGCAGCGCGTGCGTGCCGCCCTCGATCTCGGCGAGCCGCTGCGCGAGCGCGAGCGACGTCGGCGTCGCGTGCAGCCCGTAGCGCCACTGGTTGTCGTTGTGCCAGACCAGCGCGCGCATCGTCGCGAGATCGGGGAACACGACCGTCGACGCGCGCGCAACCGGCGGCACGAACGAACGGAAGCCTTCCGGAATGACGTCGTCGGGTTGAACGATGCGGGTTTGCAGCGCGCGCTTGGGAGTGGATGCAGTCATGACGGGGAGCCGGGCACGAGGCCGTTCGGTTGCGGAATATGTCGTTAGAGTAGCCAAAATCGGCGCGCTTGGCCCGGTACAATGCGCGCCGCGCACACCGAGCCAGCGCGTGCTCAGTCGTCGGTACGCAGGTTGACGACGCCGCCTACCGTCTCGATTTCGTGCACGCGACCGTCGCGCACCTGCAGCGCCGCGCGCTTGCCCGGCGCCAGGCGCAGCACGACCGGCTGCGGGTCCGATTCGTCCGAGTTCATCCGGTCGGCCTTCAGGTCGCCCGTCGCGTCGAAGCGGCCGATCCACACGCCGGTGATGTTGGTGCCGTCGTTCGATTCCTCGATCTCCAGCGTATCGCCGTCGCGGTCGCCCGCGAGCAGCACGACCTCGCCCGTGTCGGCGAACTGATATTCGCCGTGCACGCCTTCCTCGTCCGTCTTCGGGCCGAGATGCACGACGATCGGCCGGTCGCCGAGCGTGCCTTCATAGCGCGGCAGGCGGGCGAACTCGGGATTCGGTTTCAGCGGCCGCGCCGGCGCCGGTTCATCCTGCTGCACGCCCGGCGCGACTGCCTGCGCGGCGACGCTCCCCGGCATCGCGATACCTGCGACCAGCGCGCCGGCGACGAGCGCCCGTTGCCATTCCGAATATCGACCCACGTTGTGTTGCTCCTTGCTTCAGATTCGCCCGACATCGCGGACGGCACCGGGTCGAGACCCGGTTCCTGCGTGACCGCGCAAGCCTGCGCGGCGAATGCGCCGGCCTGCGCGTGTCGCGTCAGCCCTGCATCAGGCGTTCCACCGCATCGCGACGCGGAATCGGCGCGACCGCGCCGTAACCGGTCGTCGACAGCGCCGCCGCCGCGTTCGCATAACGCGCGGCCGCGAACGGATCGTCGCCCGCGACGATCCGCGCGACGAATGCGCCGCCGAAGCAGTCGCCCGCACCGGTCGCGTCGACGGCCTCGACCGCGAAGCCCGGCACGACGCGCCGCTCGTTCGGCGTCGCGACATACGCGCCTTCCTTGCCGAGTTTCAGCGCGACGACCTGCGGCCCGTGTTCGAGCATCGCGTCGACGATCGCGTCGCGATCGTTCGCGCCCGTGAGCGCCGTGACGTCGTCCCAGCTCGGCAGGCAGATGTCGGTCTGGCGCAGCGCCTCGCGCATCACCGCGCGAGCGCGCGGCAGCGGCCACAGCTTCAGGCGCAGGTTCGTGTCGAAGCTGACCTTCGCGCCGTGGCGACGCGCATGGTCGATCGCCGCGAACGCCGCATCGCACGCGGCCGTGCTGATCGCAAGACTGATCCCCGACAGGTGCACGGCCTTCGCGGCCGCCAGCGCGTCGAGCGGCAAGTCGCCTGTCGCATAGCGGCTCGCAGCCGACCCCGCGCGCAGATAGTCGAACTGATGGCCGTCGGCGCCGTGCGTGACGAAATACACGCCGGTCGGCGCCGCGCGGTCGATTCGCACGTACGTCGTGTCGACCTGCTCCGACGCCCACATGTCGGCGAGCAGGCGGCCGAACGGATCGTCGCCGATCGCCGACACGAAGCCCGTCGATGCGCCCTGGCGCGCCGCCGCGATGCAAAAGTTCGACGTGTCGCCGCCGAAGCCCTGCAGGAATTCAGGGCGTCCCGGCTGCGACTGGTTGAATTCGATCATCGCCTCGCCGAGCGCGAGGATCTCCGGAAATACCGCGGCCATCGCTTACACCTCGCCCCACAGATCGTGGCCGTCGGCGCCCGTGATCTTCACGGACACGAAATCGCCGACCTTGTAGCGCTTCGATGCCTTCGCCGCCGGTTCGACGTAGACGACACCGTCGATCTCCGGCGCATCGGCTGCCGTACGGCCGATGCCGCCTTCCTCGCCGACTTCGTCGATCAGCACCTTGAGCGTCTTGCCGACCTTGCGCTGCATGCGGTTCGCCGACACTTCCTCGGCGACTTCCATGAAGCGTGCACGGCGTTCCTCGCGAACCTCGTCCGGCAGCGCGCCGTCCAGGTCGTTCGCGGTCGCGCCTTCGACCGGCGAATACGCGAAACAGCCGACGCGATCGAGTTCCGCTTCGCGGACGAAGTCGAGCAGCGTTTCGAACTGCTCTTCCGTCTCGCCGGGGAAACCCGCGATGAACGTGCTGCGGATCGTCAGGTCCGGGCAGATCTCGCGCCATTTCTGCACGCGCTCGAGCACCTTCTCCGCGTTCGCGGGACGCTTCATGCGCTTCAGCACTTCGGGGTGCGCGTGCTGGAACGGCACGTCGAGATACGGCAGTACGTGGCCCTTGAACGGACCTTCCGCCATCAGCGGAATCACTTCGTCGACGCTCGGATACGGATACACGTAGTGCAGACGCACCCACGCACCGTACTGCGCCGCGAGTTCGCCGAGCGCGGCGACCAGGTCGGTCATGCGCGTCTTGATCGGCTTGCCGTTCCAGAAGCCCGTGCGGTACTTCACGTCGACGCCGTACGCGCTCGTGTCCTGCGAGATCACGAGCAGTTCCTTCACGCCCGACTTGAACAGGTTCTCGGCTTCCAGCATCACTTCGGCGACCGGGCGCGACACGAGGTCGCCGCGCATCGACGGGATGATGCAGAACGTGCACCGGTGATTGCAGCCTTCGGAGATCTTCAGGTATGCGTAGTGACGCGGCGTGAGCTTGATGCCGGCCGCAGGGACGAGGTCGACGAACGGATCGTGCGGCTTCGGCAGGTGCGAATGCACGGCCTGCATCACTTCGCCCACCGCGTGCGGGCCGGTGACCGCGAGCACCTTCGGGTGGACTTCCTCGATCAGGTTCGAGCCGCTCGCGCTCGACTTCGCGCCGAGGCAGCCGGTGACGATCACCTTGCCGTTCTCGGTCAGCGCTTCGCCGATCGCGTCGAGGCTTTCCTGCACGGCTTCGTCGATGAAGCCGCAGGTGTTCACGACGACGAGGTCGGCGCCGTCGTAGGTGCCGGAGATTTCATAACCCTCGGCGCGCAGTTGCGTGATGATTTGTTCGGAATCGACGAGCGCTTTCGGGCAGCCGAGGGATACGAACCCTACTTTGGGGGATTGGGACATCTGGAGTGTGGGGGCGTGGCAGCAAAAGCGTGAGTTTACAGGGATTTAGGGGTGGCGAGGCAAAATGAGCGACCGGGAAGGATCGTCGCGTGCCGGATTGGCTGAAGCGCCACATCGGCGGTGCCGGGCGGTGCGATCGACACATGCGGGCGCCTTCTGCTCGGCAACGGGTATCGCCATGCGGTTTCGAAGCTGCGCTGCAGAAAAAACAGGGCCAAGGTGCGGTTTTTCATTGCGCCGCCCGAGAACGGTCCATACCGAGCCACACCCGATGTACGCCGGCAGCCCGCGACAACGGTATGCCGCCGCGCCGCCTTCCTGGCCAAGCTTGCCGCTCCCGTCCCGACTCCTGTGCGTCGGACGCGCATGTTTCCGCTCGTCCGGCGATCGAGATTGACGCCGCGCGGCATCGCGCCTCATAATGCGACGAACTACTCCGTTTATTAATTTTGGCGCAGCGAACCGAAGCATCTGCCAGCAGCGAGATGACCGCCCGGCGGGACTTCCGGTCGCGCAACGCCCGCGCAAACAAACCCTGCTCGATCCCCGTCAGAAGGACATGCGATGCCCCAATCGAAATCGAACATCAGAAAGAAAACCGGCCTGGCCCTACTGGGCGTCGTGCTGTTGTACTGGATCGCGGTGCCGATCCTTCCGTTTACGTCCATCCCGAACAAGGCGTTCGTGATCCCGGCGCTGGTCGTGATCGGCGAGATCGTGTTCGTGGCCGCCGTCGCGCTGCTGGGAAAGGAATACTGGGCCCAAATAAAAGGATGGGTGACTCGGCGCTTATGCAGGAAAAACGCGAGTGGCATCGGGAAGTAACGCTCTGTCGCCGGCGGCCGGCGGTCTGGGAAGACATGCCACGCGGTCGGTCAAGCCCATCGCACGAGAATCGGCATGGACTCGCGAAGCCGCTATGCGAAAATCGCGGCATCCGCTCTCTTCAATCGACCCAACGGGGCTCGCATGACTACCCACCTCACGATCGAATTCACCGAACACGCCGCAGAAGCCATCGGCGAACAGACCAGCACCAGCTTTTCCTACGATCAGGGCGCCCATGTCCCGCAACCGGGCGACTTCGTCGAACTCGAAAACTCCCGGCAGACGTTTCTGGTGATCGGCCGCGTGTTCTCGCTGAAGGCCAACTACAGCGCCGTCAAGCTCGTGCTCGACCTGCCGCCGTCGGACGACGATCAGGATTTCGGCCCGGCGCACTGAGTCACGACGAAACGCGTCACGCCAGTCAAAGCCAACGCGCATGCAACGCCGGCCGCGGCGCTGCATGCGTCACCGCCATACGCGTCAATCCTGCGTGACGGGCACATACATGGCCTGCATCAGCCCGCTCGGCAACTGCTTCGTATCGTCGAGCCGCAGCACCGTTTGCGGCAGGTCAGCACCGAACAGCGGAATCCCCGTGCCGAGCACGATCGGCACCCAGCTCAGCGTGATGCGATCAACGACGCCGGCCTTGAGGCCTTCTCGCACGGTCAAGCCGCCGTCCAGATAAACGTGACGATGGCCTTGCTTCGCCAGCCGCTCGAGCAGCGCCGCAAGCGTGCCGTCGAACGGTTCTTCGCCGTGGCGCGACGCCAGTTCGCGGCGCGTCATGACGACCATCCGCTTGCCGGCATACGGCCACGGGTCGAAGTTGATCACCGTGTCGTACGTATTGCGCCCCATCACGATCACGTCGATGTCGTTCATGAGCGCCGTGTAACCGGTGTCATCCGGCGAATCCGATGAAAACGGCTCCAGCCATGACAGATCGCCATTGTCGCCGGCGATGAATCCATCGAGACTGAGCGCGAGAAACACACTGACGCGAGGGCGCATACGAAGCATCCTTTCATGAATGCAAGGATGGCGAGTATAGCGGCGATCCGCGTACCCTGCCGCTGCTTGCGCCACATCGACAGAGCGGCGTCGCTCGGCTCGATCGCCGGCCGGATCACGCTTCCATGGTCGCCTTCGCCGCCAAGCGACCGAGCCACGGCGTCAGAATCACGCCGGGGTGCGCAACCACCGCATACACGCCTGCGACGCCGGGCAGAAAGCCATTGAGCGGCACGCCGTCGCTCGTCATCGGACGAAGCGCCGACCTCGCGGACAACGGCGCGAGTGTCGCCCGCCCCGCATCGGCGCGGCATCGTACCGCTCGCCGTGCGCGGGAACCGCTCGCGCGTTTCGCGCCTCGCCGTGCAGCGCCGCTTATGGTACGACAGGCGAGCACGAGCCCACACCATCAGGCGCGGCGCGTCCCGGCTTTCGTTCGTATGGACTGGATCTCGATCGACTGGACAACGGCGATGCCCGCGCAGACGAAGCACGGGCATTCGATGCCGACGATCCTGGACGACCGTCGGCGATTTTTTCCGCAGGCGGCAGCCGCGCATCGTCGTGCCCGAATGCACGACCGCGAGCGGCCGCCCTGCTTCGCGGCGCCGACGTCCGACGGCTCGCGCCGCCGCGGCCGGCCTGCCGCGAAACCGTTACTTCTTTTCGGGCTCCGATGCGCCCGGCTGCTTGAACGGGAACGTGCTGAACATCGACTTCGCCTGGTTCTGCATCTGTTCCTGCATCTGCACGAACATGTTCTTCGACTGCTCGATGTAGCTCGTCATCATCCCTTGCATCATCGGCGCCTGCATGTTCATGAACTGCGACCAGACTTCCGGATTCATCGCGTTACCTTCGTAGAGGTTCTTCGATTGATCCGCGAGCTTGTTCTGGATGTCGATGAATGCCTGGATGTTCTTTTCCAGGTACGTGCCCATCATGCCCTGCATCGCATGACCGTAGAAACGGATGATCTGCGACAGCATCGACGACGAGAACATCGGCACGCCACCGCTTTCCTCTTCGAGGATGATCTGCAGGAGAATGCTGCGCGTCAGGTCTTCGTTGGATTTCGCATCGACGACCTTGAAATCCTCCTGCTCGAGCACGAGCTGCTTCACGTCGGTCAGCGTAATGTACGTGCTTGTCTCGGTATCGTAGAGCCGGCGGTTCGGGTACTTCTTGATGAGCCGTTCGGCCGTCTTCTTTGTAGTAGTCATGTAACGCCTTTGAGTGCAGCGTAGCGCAAGTGACGAATCCCCGCCGCCCGAATCCGGGAGGCGGGGGCCTTCGGAAAACGCCCGGCTGCGCGGCCACCCGGCCCGCGCAGCCAGGACGCTCAGCCCATGTGCAGGCCGCCGTTCAGCGAGAAGTCGGCGCCCGTCGCGAAGCCGGAATCGTTCGACGCGAGCCACGCGACGATCGAGCCGATTTCCTCGGGGCCGCCGAGACGCCGCACCGGGATCGTCGCAACGATCTTCTCGAGCACGTCGGGGCGGATCGCCTTCACCATGTCGGTGCCGATGTAGCCCGGCGACACGGTGTTGACCGTCACGCCCTTCGTCGCGACTTCCTGCGCGAGCGACATCGTGAAGCCGTGAATGCCGGCCTTCGCGGTCGAGTAGTTCGTCTGGCCGAATTGCCCCTTCTGGCCGTTCACCGACGAAATGTTGATGATGCGGCCCCAGCCACGTTCGACCATCCCGTCGATCACCTGCTTCGTGACGTTGAACAGGCTCGTCAGGTTGGTGTCGATCACGGCGGTCCAGTCTTCATGCGTCATCTTGCGGAACACGACGTCGCGCGTGATGCCCGCGTTGTTGACCAGCACGTCGATCTCGCCGACTTCGGCCTTGACCTTGTCGAACGCTTCCTTGGTCGAGTCCCAGTCGCCGACGTTGCCTTCCGACGCGATGAAGTCGTACCCGAGCGCCTTCTGGTCCTCGAGCCATTTCACCCGGCGCGGCGAGTTCGGGCCACAACCTGCGACCACCTTGAAGCCGTCTTTCGACAGACGCTGGCAGATGCTGGTGCCGATGCCGCCCATCCCGCCCGTTACGTACGCAATTCGCTGAGACATAAATCTCACTCCATTTTTTGGTTTCGAGAGCTGCCTGAGGCCCCCTCTGACTTCACGTGACGCCGGCCGAAGCCGCAATCGGCCGGCGCACGGATTCGGTACGCCGGTGACGAACGGCCGGTTACGGACGCTCGACCGCGAGCGCGACGCCCATCCCGCCGCCGATGCACAGCGACGCCAGCCCGCGCTTCGCGTCGCGCTTGACCATCTCGTGCAGCAGCGTCACCAGGATCCGGCAGCCCGACGCACCGATCG